>JADMKA010000030.1 GCA_018780145.1 Vitreoscilla sp.
CTGCAGTACGGCGCGCCGCCGCACGGTGGCCTGGCCTTCGGCCTGGACCGCATCGTCACGATGATGACCAAGGCCGATTCGATCCGTGACGTGATCGCCTTCCCGAAGACCCAGCGCGCCCAGTGCCTGCTGACCGGCGCGCCGAGCATGGTCGAGGACAAGCAGCTGCGCGAACTGCACATCCGCCTGCGCAACGCGGTGGCGGCGGGCTGAGCGCGGCCCATCTGGCCGGCAACCAAGAAGGGCCCCTCACGGGGCCCTTCGCCTGTGGATCAGGCGTCGATCACCTGGCGTTGCGCACCAGTCGCATCCAGCGAGGATTCGAGCCGTCGTCCTCGAAGCCGGCCGCAGACAGACGACCCTCGTTGAACGCCACGCAGCGCACGAACATCGGCATTGCGTCATCGGGTTGCGACGACTCGGATGTCGAGGTCCAGTAGCAGTAGTCGCTGCTGGTGTTCGGGAACACAGGGTCGATGGCCGGCATGGAGCGAGCGACGTCGACGATGCTGAACTGCTCCTTTGCATTCGGCATGCGCCAGCCGACGCCGGTGCTCTGGGCGGTGGCCTTGGCGTGGGCCAGCGCGCTGTGCCAGGCGTAGAAGGCCGTCAGATCACCCGCGCAGGCCGTGCCGTCCCAGGTTTGCCCTTCGCCGCAACGCCTCCAGATCAAACCCGTGAGGTTGTCGGTCACCTCGTCGCCGATGGCGGTGAAGCGGCCCGCGGTGATGCCAGCCGCCTTGCTGACCAGGCGCACGCCGAGTTGGAAGTAACGCTGGGCCGTGCCGACGCTGCCCGAGGCGAAACTCACGTCCCAGGCTTGTTCGGGAATGCCCACCTGATCGGCCCCGGTCCAGACGCCGTTCGCAGAGGTATTGGGAAACCAGTTCGAGTCGATCATCGGCGCGGGCCAGATGACGCCCTGGTCGACGATGCTCAGCAACTCGGCCGGAGCGGGGAAACGCCAGTTGGTACGCCCGCAGAGCCCCGCCCTGTTGACGCCCTTGGGGTAGCGCGAGGCATCACCGGCCCGCTTGTCGCCGTAGTTGGTATAGACCTTCGTGTGGTCACGCGGGCCGCCGTCGGCAGTCTTCAGTTCCCACAGCAGGCCGGTCACCTTGTCCAGGGTGCAACCCCACTGGTCGGGCAGCGCACCAAAGATCGGCTGCCCGGGGCAGTTGCCTTGGCCGGCCATTTCGCCGCTGTTGCACACCCGCACGAACGCGAAACCGGCCTTCCCGTCGCCCGGCGAGGCTGTGGTCACGTCGCGCCCGAACTCGCCATCCTGGCCGGTGTTGGCGCAGTTGTTCGTGAGGGTGCCACTCGAATCCAGGCACTTCAGCATGCCGGTATCGTTCAAGGTGTTTTTCGCGAAGGCGCTCGCCGTGCCGACCGCCAGGGTGGTGGCGATCACGAATCGGACCAAGTTTCTCGACATCACGGCCTCTCCGCCTGCCCAGGCGATTGAAAGCGCGCACTGTAGCCACGGCAAAGGGGCGGCTCAACCACAAAACGTTGAGCGGGCCAGCAGGCGTCGTTGGGTGGTACGGCGAGCAGCCCCTCACGGTCGCAGGCCGGGGCCCGAGGAATCTTTTCTTCAGGCCGAACCGTGCTTGGTCTCGAAGCGGATGCCGATGTCCTTCAGCAGCGGGGTCGGCAACACGCCGCCGGCACAGACGATGAGCTCGTCGTTGGGCAGTTCGCGGGCCGAGCCGTCGGCCAATTGCAGGAACACCGAGCGCTCGGTGATGCGCCGCACCTGCGAGCTGAGCAGCACCTCCACCCGGCCCTCGGCCTGCAGGCGGGCCAGGGCGTCGCGGTTCTTGCCCTTCACGCGCGAGAAGGCCTCGCTGCGGTAGCTCAGGCTGACCCGCGTGCCTGCCGTGCCGGCCAGGGCGATGGCGGCCTCCAGCGCGCTGTCGCCGCCGCCGACCACCAGCACGGCCTGGCCCGCGTACTGTTCGGGGTCGACGAGGCGGTAGGCGACCTTGGGCAGTTCCTCGCCCGGCACGTCCAGCGTGCGCGGCGTGCCGCGCCGCCCGATGGCCAGCAGCACCGAGCGGGCCCGGTGCTGGCTGCGCGTGGTGGTGACGACGAAGCCATCTCCTTCGGCGACGATGCTTTCCATGCGCTCGCCGAACTGGATCACCAGCTTGAACTTCAGCATCACGCCATGCCAGAACTCCAGCAGGCTCTCCTTGCTGATCTCGTGCATCTTCACCTGGCCGACCAGCGCCAGCTGCACCGGCGCCGTCATGGCCACCTTCTGGCGCGGGTAGTGGAAGATCGAGCCACCGAGCGAGCTCTCCTGCTCGACGATGCGGTAGCGCAGCCCCTTCTCGATCGCCGACAAGCCCGCAGACAAGCCCGCCGGCCCCGCGCCGACGATCACCACGTCCAGCGCGTCGTTTCCATCGGCCCTGCCCCTCAGCGCCACCGCCTCCATCGCCTGGCGGCCCTGCTCGGCGGCCTTGCGGATCAGGCCCATGCCGCCCAGCTCGCCGGCGATGAAGATGCCGGGGATGTTGGTCTCGAAGTTGGGCCGCACCAGCGGGATGTCGACCCCGCGCTTCTCGGTGCCGAAGACCAGCGAGATCGCGTCGAAGGGGCAGGCCGCATGGCAGGCGCCATGCCCGATGCAGGCCGAGGCGTTGATCAACGTGGCCTTGCCGTTCACCATGCCCAGGGCATGCTCGGGGCAGACCTTCACGCAGGATCCCGAGCCGATGCAGCGCGCCGGGTCGACCACCGGGTGCAGGGAGGGGGGCTCGTTCAGGCCGGCGGCCACCGCCTCGCCCAGCTGGTGGGCATGCGCCCGTTCCTTGCGCCCGCGCTGCCAGAGGTGCCAGACCACAGCCACCACCGGCAACGCCAGGTAGGGCCAGGCCATCTCCAGGTTCATGAGCCCTCCCATCGCGTTAACAGGCCCTACTTGACGACCTCGGCGATCACGATCTTCAGGCCCTGCTGGCCCGGCGCCACGGCGGCGGACAGGCCCTCCAGGTCGCCCGGTTGCGGCATTGCCTGGCCCGACTTGGAGACCCGGGCGCCCACGACCACCTGGCTGGCGCCGGACAGCCTGGCCGCCGGGCTCATGGCCATCGAATCGTCGAGCGTGAAATCCACCGGCAGGTCGCGCACCCGCTTCTTCAGGATGGCCAGCGGCATGCGGGCGCCAGCGGCGGGGCGGGCGAAGATGAAGACGGTGTCGTCCGGCGCGGCGCGCGCGGCCAGGGCAGGCGCCAACTCGACCCGGCCGGCGACGCTCTCGCGGCCGGCGGTCAGCGGGTTGGCGGCGGGCGTGGCGGCCGTGGGTGCCGTGTTGGCCGTGGGCGTGGCGGGCGGCGCCAGAGGCGGCAGGCCTGCGAGTTGGCGTGCTTCGTCCAGGTTGGCGCGGGCCTGCTTGGCCAGGTCGCTGTCGGCCATGTCGCCGCGCGAACCGGCCACCTTCACGACGCGCTCCCAATGGGCGGCAGCGGCGGCGTAGTCCTTCTTGTCGAAGGCGATGGTGCCGGCGATCGACAGCGCCTTGAGATTGTCCGGCTCGGCGGCCAGGGCCTGGGTGACCAGCTTCGCCGGTTCACCGTCGAAGCGCTGGCCCTGGGTCATGGCCAGGGCGTCGGCCAGGTCAGCCAGCGCCTGCGCGTTCTTCGGCTGCAGCGCCAGCACCTTGCGGTAGGCGGGGATGGCCAGGTCGAACTTGCCCAGCACGGCCTGAGAGCGGCCCAGCATCAGCCAGCCCTCGGCGTCGTCCGGCCGGCTCTTCAGGCGCTCGGCCAGGCTGGCCACCATGCTCTCGATCTGGCCCATGGTCATGGCGTGGGCCGAGGATGCGGCGTCGTCGGGCGCCACAGCGGCGGCCACGGGGCCGGTTGCCGGGGCGGTCTTGATGCCCTCCGGATTGCCCAGCCAGGCATAGCCGCCGATGGCGAAGAGCACCGCGAAGCCCGCCAGGCCGGCGATCAGGCGGGGCGAGTGTTTCACGGCAGGAGCCGATGCGGCAGCGGGTGCAGGCGCTGCGGCGGCGGCATCGGGTGCCGCCAGCACGGCAGCGACCAAGCGCCGTTGCAGGTCGTCGCGGGCCGTGCGGGCGGCGTCCTCGGGCAGCGCGCCGCTGGCGGCCAGCGCCTCCAGGTGGCGCAGCTGTTGTTTCAGGTCGGCGATCGTGTCGGTCATGGGGTGCGGGCGGGGTCGTCCGCCTCGTCGGGGTCGAAGGCCTCCGCGCCGAGGCGGCTGCGGCGTCGCAGGATCAAGATCAGGCTGGCCAGGCCCAGCACCAGCAGCACGCCGGGGCCGAACCAGAGCAGGGCGGTGCGCTCGCTCACCGGCGGGCGGTACAGCACGAAGTCGCCGTAACGGTCCGTCATGAAGGCGCGGATCTGGGTTTCATCGCGGCCCTGGCGCAGCTGATCGCGGATCTGCTGGCGCAGGTCGATGGCCAGCTCGGCGTGCGAGTCGGCGATGGTCTGGTTCTGGCAGACCAGGCAGCGCAGTTCGGTGGCCAGCGCCATCATGCGGGCCTCCAGCACCGGGTCTTCGGCGACCGGCCGGGCAGTCTGGGCCAGGCTCCAGCCGGACAGCAGGCACAGGAGGGCAGAGATCAGCCAGCGTCGCATCGGCGCCTCATTTCGAGAGTTGAGCCAGCAAGGGCTCGACCTTGGTCTTCAGCGCCTCGGGCGTGAGGGCGCCGATGTGCTTGTAGCGCACCACGCCTTGCCGGTCGATCACGAAAGTTTCCGGCACCCCGTAGACACCGTAGTCCAGGCCGATCCGGCCCTGCGGGTCGAAGAGCGAATCGGTGTAGGGGTTGCCGAAGCGCGCCAGCCAGGCCGCGCCGGCGCTGCGCTCGTCCTTGTAGTTCAGGCCGATCAGCGTCAGCGCGCGGCCGCGCGCAAACTCCACCAGCAGCGGGTGTTCGTCGCGGCAGGCGCCGCACCACGAGGCCCAGACGTTGAGGATCCAGACCTTGCCGCGCAGGTCGTCGCGCTGGATCACCCGGGTGGGGTCGGCCAGCGTCTCGGTCTTGAAATCCGGCGCCGGCTTGCCGATCAGCGGCGAGGGCACCTCGCGCGGGTCGAGCTTCAGGCCCAGGGCCAGGAACACCGCCAGCGCGATGAACAGCACCAAAGGGATCAGGGCGCGCTTCATGCCTTCACCGTGGCGTCGAGGTGGGACATGCCCTGCGCGGCGGCAGACTTCGCGCGCCGGTAGCGCCGGTCGGTGATCGCCAGCAGGCCGCCCAAGCCCATGATCACGCAGCCCAGCCAGATCCAGATCACGAAGGGCTTGTGCTGCACCCGCAGCGTCCAGGCGCCGTTGGGCAGCGGCTCGCCGAGCGAGACATAGAGGTCGCGCAGGCCGTTGGTGTCGATGGCGGCCTCGGTCATCGGGTTCTGCTGCACGCGGTAGATGCGCTTCTCGGGCGACATCGTGGTCAGCAACTGGCCGTTACGCGTGACCTCGACGGTGCCGCGCGCCGCCATGTAGTTCGGCCCGGTGACGTTGCTCACGCCGCGCAGGGTGAACAGGTAGCCGCCGACCTCGACCGACTCGCCGGTCCGCATCTGCACATCGCGTTCGCTCTCGTGGGTGCGCACCGCGGTGACGCCGACGATGAACGCCGCCACGCCCAGGTGCGCCAGCCACATGCCCCACTGCGCGCGGGTCACCGACGGCAGGTTCTTCAACCAGCCCGCCAGGTCGGTGGCCACACCAGCCACCACCCAGGTGGCCATCGCGTAGCCAGCGATGGACCAGGCCGAGACGTGCCCCGCCCACCAGGCGGTGACCGTGGCCACCAGCACCGTCACCAGGGCCGACCACTTCACGCGGCTGGCCAGCGAGGGCAGGCTGTCGCCCTTCCAGCGTGCCATCGGGCCGACACCGAGCAGGAACACCAGCGGCGCCATCAGCCAGCGGAACACGGTGTCGAAGTAGGGCGGGCCGACCGAGATCTTGCCCAGGCCCAACGCGTCGAGGAACAGCGGGTACAACGTGCCGAGCAGCACCGTGCCGGTGGCCACCACCAGCAGCACGTTGTTGGCCAGCAGGGCGGATTCCTTCGAGACCGTGCCGAAGCGCTGCCCCAGGCCGACCTGCGCAGCGCGCCAGGCATACAGCGTCAGCGAGCCCCCGACCACCACCACCAGGAAGGCCAGGATGAACAGGCCGCGACGCGGATCGGTGGCGAACGCGTGAACCGAAGACAGCACGCCCGAGCGGACCAGGAAGGTGCCCAGCAGCGACAGCGAGAAGGCGACGATCGCCAGCAGCACCGTCCAGGCCTTGAAGCCGCCGCGCTTCTCGGTCACCGCCAGCGAGTGCATCAGCGCGGTGCCGATCAGCCACGGCATGAAGGAGGCGTTCTCCACCGGATCCCAGAACCACCAGCCGCCCCAGCCCAGCTCGTAGTAGGCCCAGGCGCTGCCCAGCGCGATGCCCAGCGTCAGGAAGATCCAGGCGGCAATCGTCCAGGGGCGGGACCAGCGCGCCCAGGTGGCGTCGAGCTGGCCGCCGAGAAGAGCGGCGATGGCAAAGGAAAACGCCACCGAGAAGCCCACATAGCCCATGTACAGCATGGGCGGGTGGAAGACCATGCCCGGGTCCTGCAGCAGCGGGTTCAGGTCACGCCCGTCCGGCGCCGCCGGCAGCAGCCGCTCGAAGGGGTTCGAGGTGGTCAGCATGAACAGCAGGAACCCGGCACTGACCAGGGCCATGACGCCCAGCACCCGCGACACGAACGCCGCGGGCAGGCTGCGGCTGAAGCTGGCCACGGCCTGCATCCAGACCATCAGCATCATCACCCACAGCAGCAGCGAGCCCTCGTGGCCGCCCCAGACGCCCGCCACGCGGTACTCCAGCGGCAGGTGCGAGTTGGAGTTGGAGGCGACGTAGAGCACCGAGAAGTCGTTGCGCACGAAGCTGACCACCAGGGCCGCGAAGGCCCCCGCAACCAGCAGGGTCTGCACCAGCGTCAGCGGCCGGACCAGGGCCATCCAGTCCGCGCGGTCGCGGTGCGCCCCCACCGTGCCGAGCACCGCCTGGGCCAGCGAAAGGGCCAGCGCCAGCAGCAGCGCCAGGTTGCCGAGTTCGGGGATCATCGCTTGGCCTCCAGCAGCGTCGGTGCCGACTGGGGCTGGTTCGCCTGCGCCCGCTTCAGGGCTTCGGCGGCTTCGGGCGGCATGTAGTTCTCGTCGTGCTTGGCGAGCACCTCGCGGGCGGCGAAGACGCCATCGGCGCCCAGCGTGCCTTGCGCCACCACGCCCTTGCCCTCCTTGAACAGATCCGGCAGCGGGCCCTGGTAGGTCACCGGCACGTCGCGCTGGGTGTCGGTGACGACGAAGCGCACCTGCACGCCGTCACGCTGCACCGAGCCTTCGCGCACCAGGCCACCGAGGCGGAACGCACGCTGGGTCGGGGCTTCGCCCGAGGCCACCTGGGCTGGCGTGAAGAAGAACACCAGGTTGCTCTGGAAGGCGTTCAGCACCAGCGCGGTGGCGGCGGCCAGCGCCAGCAGCACGCCCCCGACCAGGGCGGCGCGTTTCGCGCGCGGGGTCATTGGCCGGCCCCCGCCTGCGCACGGGCGCGCTTCAGCCGCGCGAGCACCAGCCAGGCCTCGGCGACCAGCGCGATCAGGACCGGCGCGTAGGCGCCCCAGACGAAGACGCCGTGGCCCTGCAAGTTGAAGAAGTTGTCCATGTTCATTCTTTCCATTCCTGTTCGTAGCTCAGGGCCCGCGCGCGCGTCAGCGTGGCGGCGATGGCGTGGGCCCAGAAGGCCACCGTCATCAGACCCAGGGCCAGCAGCATCGTCTTGGCCATGGTGGGCGCCGCGGTCATGCTGATGGAGGCGCCTTGGTGCAAAGTGTTCCACCAACGCACGGAAAAATAGATGATGGGCACGTTCAGCGCGCCCACCAGGGCCAGCAGGGCGCCGGCCTGGGCGGCGCGGCGGTCGTCGTCGATCGATTCCACCAGCGCGATGTAGCCCAGGTAGAGCAGCAGCAGGATCAGCTCGGAGGTGAGCCGCGCGTCCCAGACCCACCAGGTGCCCCAGGTCGGCTGGCCCCACAGCGCGCCGGTCCACAGGGCCATGGCGGTGTAGAGCGCGCCGGAGGGCGCCAGGGCCCTTGCCAGCCGCGAGGCCATGCGAGCCTTCAGCACCCAGCCGATCACCGCCCAGAAGGCGATGGCCAGGTAGCAGATCATCGACAACCAGGCGGCCGGCACGTGGATGAAGAGGATGCGGTAGGCCTCGCCCTGGGTGGCGTCGGTCGGCGCGACGATGAAGCCCACATACAGGCCGGCGAGCCCGGCCAGCACGGCGACGGCCCAGCACCAGGGCGCGAGGCGCGAGGCCAGCGCCTCGAAGCGCACCGGCGAGGCAAAGCGCGTCCAGCGCGCGCGCGGCTCGGTGGTGGGGGGGAGGGAGGCGTCCGTCATCGGGTCATTCCACGGAAATGCGCAAGGCCGCGGCGGTGGCCGGCGGGGCGACGAGCGCGGTGAGGATCAGCAGGGCACCGAGCAGCGACAGCGCGGCGCCGGCCGGCTCGCCGTTCAAGGCGGCCACCACGGCCCCGCTGCCGAACACCAGCGCCGGCATGGCCAGCGGCAGCACCAGCAGGAAGACCAGCGCCGCGCCGTTGCGCAGGCCCAGCGCGAGGGCGGCCCCCAGGGCGCCCAGCATCGCCATCACCGGCGTGCCCAGCAGCAGGCTGGCCACCAGCACGCCCACCGCATGGCCGCTCAGGCCGAAGGCGAGCCCGGCGAGCGGCGCCACCAGCACCAGCGGCCCGCCGCTGAGCAGCCACTGGGCCAGGACCCGGCCGGCCACCAGGCCCACCAACGAGCGGCGGCCGATCAGCATCTGCTCCAGCGAGCCGTCGGCCAGGTCGGCGCTGAACATCTGGTTCACCGACAGCATCATCGACAACAGCGCGCAGACCCACACGACACCGGGCGCCACTCGCCGTAGCAGCGTCGGGTCGGCGCCCAGCCCGAGCGGGAACAGGCTCAGCGCCGCGACGAAGAAGGCCAGCGGCAGCAGCCAGGCCGTGCGTTGACGGCCGGCCACGCGCAGGTCGCGGGCGATCACGCCCAGGCGCCGGGCTGGCAGCGTGGCCAGCGCAGGCACGACAGGGTCCGCTCGGCCCTCGGCCAGCGATGCCGGAACGCGAGCGGTCATGGGCGCGACCCGGCTCCGGTCAATGCGGCGAGGTCGACGACCCGCACCGGGGCCGAGCGCAGCGGGATGTGGCTGGTCAGCAGCACCGCGCCCCCGCGTGCCGCATGCTCGATCAACCAGCCGTCGAACAGCGCCAGGCCCTCGGCGTCGAGCGCCTCCTGGGGCTCGTCGAGCAGCCAGGTGCAAGCCTCGTCGTCCAGCATCAGCCGGGCCAGCGCGGCCTTGCGGCGTTGGCCCTGGGACAGCGAGCCGACCAGCGCGTCGATCTTGCCGGCCAGGCCCCAGCGCGCCAGCGCGCTCTGCGCGCGCGCCCGCGGCACGGGCTCGCCCGCCAGGCCGGACAGGAAGGCGAGTGCCTCGCCGACCCGCAGCTCGCTCTTCAGGGCGTTGGTGTGGCCCAGGTAGCGCAGCCGGCCGCGCTGCACCGGCGACAGCGCATGCACCGGTGCGCCCTGGTAGTGAACCTCGCCGTCGTCGGGCCGGGCCAGGCCTGCCAGCACACGCAGCAGGCTGGTCTTGCCGCTGCCATTGGGGCCCCGCAGCCAGACGGCGCCGCCGGCCTCCAGGGTCAGGTCGAATCCGCTGAACAGGCGCCGCCCGCCACGCCGGCAGGCCAGGCGCGTGGCCTGCAGCAGGGCGGTGGGGGCAGGGCGGGCCGGTTCAGAAGTCAAGTCGATACCCCAGCGAGTAGTACAGGCGGACCGAATTCTCGTTCTGCGTCGGGCTGCGGCTGTGGCTGGCTTCGAGGTTGAAATCCGACTCCAGAACCCACTTCTCGCCGCCCCGCCAAGTCAGGCGCAGGCCGGGCGCCCAACGCGAGGTCTGCAAGCCGCTGGGCCCGTTCTGCTGGTAGAAGCGCAACGAGGGCTCGACCTGCCAGCGCTCGGCCAGCACCGACAGGTTGTTGTACGAGGCCAGCCAGCCAGTGTACGTCGGGCCCCGCACGGCGGTCACGTTGAAGACGTGGGTATCGCGCTCGGAGTAGAGGTTGCTGCCGATGGCCTGCACGCCGGCCGACCACAGGTTGCCGGTGGCCGGGATGCCATCGGGCAGGATGCCCGGCACCGGCGCGATGGCACCGATGTTGGTCAGGCGCAGGTCGGCGCCGACCTGCCACTGGGTGTTCAGCGGCGTGGTCACGCCCAGCAGGCCCTGGGTGGCATAGGCCGTGGTGTCGGCGACCTGCTGGCGCAGCAGGTCGATGGGCTTGAGGGCCAGCAGGTCGGTCAGCTTGCGCGGCAGCACGGTCAGCAGCGGGTCCGGGAAGAACAGCGCGTTGCCCAGCATCAGCATGGGCGTGGCGCGGCGGTCCAGCAGCAGGTTGACGGTGGTGTTGTCGGCCGAGGTCCAGGTGCCCTGCACCGAGCCGATGTTGACCCCCTGCAGCGTCAGGTCGTACTCGAACTGCGTGAACACCGAGATGCCGGGCTCGACGTAGCGGACATCGCCGCCCAGCGCGCGGCGATCCACCTCGCCGTCGATCATCTGCTGGATCAGGTAGGTGTTGGCGCCCAGGCCGGGCGCCAGCGACTCGGCGTCGAGCGAGAAGCCGTAGAAATGCCGCTTCGTGTCGAGCAGCTTGTCGGTCGGCAGGCCCGCCACGGCGCTGAGCTTCCACTTGGGCTGGAAGGCCCAGCCGAGCTGCACGCCGTCGAAGCGGCCCAGCACGCCGCCACCCAGGCCGGACTGGCGGCCAACGCGCGCCGACAGGCCGGGCCGGGTTTCCTTCCAGTCCACATAGAGCGCCGAGAGCTTGTTCTCCTCGGCCTGGCCGGGCATCTGGTTGACGGTGAAGCTGTCGCGGAAGACGAAGCGCAGGTCACGCTCCGCGTCCTTCGAGCGCCAGTTCAGGTCGACGCTGGACAGCAGCTGCTTCTGGTCGATGCCGGCCAGGGTCTGGTCGGAGATGACCACCGGCAGCTGGCCTTCCAGCGGCGTGTCCTTCAGCTGCGTCTGGACCTTGGAGTTGCCGCCGTAGTAGTACTGCGAGATGCCGCCGACCAGCATCGTGGTGCCCTGGCGCGCGGGCTCGGCGGAGGGCGCTGCCGAGCCGGCGGCCGCGCCCTCCGCCCGTGGCAGGCCGGCCAGCGTGACGCGGGCTTGGTCGGCGTCCGGGCCCTCGGGATAGAGCTTCAGGAACAGCTCGAACTCGCTGCGGGCGCCCGCCACGTCGCCTTGCGCCATCCGGGCCTGGCCCACCAGCGCCTGGGCCTCGCGGGTGTGTGGGTTGGGCGGCAGGTTCAGCGCCTCGTTGAGCGTCTCGACGGCCAGTGCGGCCTGGCCCTTGTCCAGCGCCGCACGCGCCTGGGCCAGCAACTCGGCGCCGCGAGCATCCACCTGCGCGTCGCCACCGGCCGGGGCAGTGGGTGGCGGCGCCGGGGCACGCGGCGCCGTCTTCGCGGCGGGCGCCGAGAACATCTTCGGCCCCTGGCCCTCCAGCACGATCTCGATGCTGCGCCGGTCGCCGCCGCTGCGCACCTTGAAGCGCGTCGGCGGGTCCAGGCGCACGATCAGGCGGCGGTCGTTCTCGCCGCTGCCGCCGCCCTCTTCGCTGATGCTGACGCGGGGGATGCCGTCGCCGCCGACCTGGCGGCGCTCACCGTCGATGAAGTTCGGCTTGTCGCGGCTGGGTACCACGTCGTAGACGATCTGCACCAGGTCGTTGGAGCTCGCCGCCACCGAGCGCCGGTACTGCACCGGCACGGTGAAGCGCACCTGGACGATGGCGTTGTCGCCCTCGCGGCGCAGCTCCACCTCCTCGATCACCTGCGCCTGCGCGAGGCCGGCGGCACACAGCAGCGCCAGCGGCGCGAGTCGGACATGGGGCGCGACGGGCCGCCCGAACAGCTGGTTCTTCAAAGTGGGTCCCTCTCAATCCCATTCCACATACGTCTGGCCCTTGTTGCCCAGCGGCCGGTGGCAACCGGATTCCGAGCAATCCAGGGGCGTCTTGCCTTTGGCCTCGTGGGTCAGCGACTCTCGTTCCATGTCACCCAGGTAGCGGGTGCCTGTGGCATGGCAGCCCTTGCACCAGCCGGCCCCGCCGCCCAGGCTGCCGTTGTGGTTCATCCGCATCGAGGACCAGCTGGTGGTCGTCGTGTGGCAGGCCTTGCAGTCCATCGCCGAGCCGTTGAGCAGCTGGGTGTTCTCGGGGATGTGGTTGGTGGGCTTGGCGTCCAGCCCCTGGCTGGTGTAGGTCGGGATGTGGCAGGTCTTGCAGGCCTGCGAAGTCAATGCCGCGTGGTTGGTCGTCACCGCCGTGTCCCAGCCTGCCTGCGACTTGTGGCAGCCGTCGCACTTCAGCGTGGCCACCTGGATCGGGATGTGGTTGGCCGGCTTGCCCTTGGCCGTCACGTTGTTGTGGCAGGTGTCGCAGGTGCCCGAGCCGACCTGGTTGTTCGGCGCGTGCTTGTAGACCACGTTGCTCCAGTCGCTGGTCGACTTGTGGCAAGACTCACAGGTGGTGGCCCCGGTGTGGATGGGGTCCGCGGGCTTGCCGCGTGCGGCCAGGTAGCTGCCGGTGTGGCAGGTGGCGCACTGCGTGCTGATGCTGAAGTAGGCGTGCACGCGCCCCGGGTTCCAGCTGGTGTAGCCGCTCTTGTGGCAGGCGTCGCAGTTGGCGGTGGCGGTGACCGCCACCAGCGCATACGGGACATGGTTGCCCGGCTTGCCATCGGCAGGCGGGTAGGTGCCGGTGTGGCACGACGCGCACTGCGCGGTGACCACCACCTGGGTGTGGTTCCACTTGGTCGGCTTCCAGGCCGTCACGCTGTGGCAGGCATAGCAGTTCGTCGTGCCCACCGGGATGTGGTTGGTGGGCTTGCCAGGTGCGGTGCTGCCGTTGTGGCAGCTGGCGCAGTTGGTGCTCTGGTTGAACTTGCTGTGGTCGACCTTGTTGGTGTCCCAGCTGGCCGTGTTGTGGCAGCTCTCGCAGGTGGTGGCGCCCACGTGGATCGCGTCGGCCGGCTTGCCGCGGGCGGCCAGGTAGCTGCCGGTGTGGCAGGTGGCGCACAGCGAGCTGACGCTGAAGTAGGCGTGGTAGCGGCCCGGGTTCCAGGAGGCGTAGCCGGCCTTGTGGCAGGCGTCGCAGTTGGCACTGGCCGACGGCGGGATCAAGGCATACGGAATGTGGTTGGCGGGTTTGCCATCCGCCGGCGGGTAGGTGCCGGTGTGGCAGGACGCGCACTTCGCGGTGACCACCACCTGGGTGTGGTTCCACTTGGTCGGCTTCCAGGCTGTCACGCCATGGCAGGCGTAGCAATTGGTCAGGCCCACCGGGATGTGGGTGGCGGGCTTGCCGGGCGCGCTGCTGCCGTTGTGGCAGCTGGCGCAGTTGGTGGTCTGGTTGAACTTGCTGTGGTCCACGTTGTTGGTGTTCCACGAGCCGGTGGTGTGGCAGTTCTCGCAGGTGGTCACGCCGGCATGGGTGCTGTCGGCCGGCTTGCCGCGCGCGCCCAGGTAGCTGCCGGTGTGGCAGGTGGCGCACTGCGAACTGACCGTGTAGTTGGCGTGGTAGGTGCCCGCGTCCCAGCTGTTGAACCCGGCCTTGTGGCAGGCGTCGCAGTTGGCGTTCGACGAGCCCCCGATCAAGGTGTAGGGGATGTGGTTGGCGGGTTTGCCATCGGCGGGCGGGTAGGTGCCGGTGTGGCACGAGGCGCACTGTGCGGTGACCACCACCTGGGTGTGGTTCCACTTGGTCGGCTTCCAGGACGCCACGCCATGGCAGGCGTAGCAATTGGTGGTGCCCACCGGCATGTGGGTGGCGGGCTTGCCGGGTGCGCTGCTGCCGTTGTGGCAGCTGGCGCAGTTGGTGGTCTGGTTGTATTTGCTGTGGTCCACGTTGCTGGTGTTCCACGAGCCGGTGGTGTGGCAGTTCTCGCAGGTGGTCACACCGGCATGGGTGCTGTCGGCTGGTTTGCCGCGCGCGCCCAGGTAGCTGCCGGTGTGGCAGGTGGCGCATTGGGTGCTGGTCGAGAAGTTGGCGTGGTACCTGCCCGGGTCCCAGTTGCTGAAACCCGCCTTGTGGCAGGCGTCGCAGTTGGCATTGGCGGAGTTGGCCAGCTGCGCGTAGGGGATGTGGTTGCCCGGCTTGCCGTCGGCCGGCGGGTAGCTGCCGGTGTGGCATGCCGAGCACTGCGCGGTGACGCGCACCTGGGTGTGGTTCCACTTGCTCGGTTTCCACGCGTTCACGCCGTGGCAGGCGTAGCAGTTGGTCGCGCCGACGGGCATGTGGGTGGCGGGTTTGCCGGGTGCGGCGTTGCCGTTGTGGCAACTGGCGCAGTTGGTCGTCTGGTTGAAGCTCGCATGGTCCACCTGCGCGCCACCCCAACCGCCGGTGTTGTGGCAGTTCTCGCAGGCGGTGACGCCAGCGTGGGTGCTGTCGGCCGGTTTGCCGCGCGCGGCCAGGTAGCTGCCGGTGTGGCAGGTGGCGCACTGCGTGCTGGTGTTGAAGTTGCCGTGGAAGCGGCCGGTCGTCCAGGTCGAGTAGCCACCCCGGTGGCAGGCATCGCAGTTGGCACCGGAGCTGACCGCCACCTGGGCGTAGGGGATGTGGTTGCCGGGCTTGCCGTCGGCGGGCGGGTAGGTGCCGGTGTGGCAGGCTGCGCACTGCGCGGTGACCACCACCTGCGTGTGGTTCCAGCGTGTCGATTTCCAGGTGAACGTGCTGTGGCAAGCCGCGCAGTTGGTGGCAGCCACGGGCATGTGGGTGGCCGGCTTGCCGGTGGCCTGGCTGCCGTTGTGGCAGGTGCCGCAGGTGGTGTTCTGGTCGAAGCCGCTGTGGTCGAAGCCGATGGCCGGCGTCCAGCCGTTCGCGGTGTGGCAGGTGTCGCAACTGGCGGTGGTGGCCAGGTGGTCGCGCGTCTTGCCGGCGGCGATGCTGCCGTTGTGGCAGCTCTGGCAGGTGCCTGGCGAGACGGTGGCGTGGCTGAAGCGCGCCCCGGCGAAGCGGCGGGTGTCGTGGCAGGAATCGCAGCTGGCCTGCGTGGGCACGTGCTGGGCCGGCATCACCGTGTTGTTGCGGGCCAGCCGGGCGCCAGCGCTGTGGCAACTGGCGCAATCCTTCGGCGTGCCCTTGAAGACGCCGTTCACGTGGCAGGACTCGCAGCGCTCGTTGCTGTGGGCACCGGTCAAGGCGTAGCCGGTGGAGACGTGGTCGAAGGCCTTCGGCGCCGCCGCGCCCGAGGTTGCCTGGGCGAAGGCCGGCAGCGAGATCAACAGGGTGAGCAACAGGCCCAGGGCCAGGCCCCACAGCACCGAGCCGGTGACGACGAGCGAGCGCTTCATGGCGTGCCTCCAGGGGTGGCCGTGCCGCCCGTGCCGGGGCGGCGCGCGCGCAGTGATTTCCAATCGGTGACGACATGGCAGGTGTCGCAGCGTGAGCCGAACCCGCCGTCGTGGGCGTCGTCGCTGCGGTGGCAGGCGATGCACTCGCGGCCGACCGGGGCGATGGCCTTGCCGGCGGGCGCGGGCTGCCGGTGGCAGGCGGCGCAGGAGGCCCGAGCGTGCCCGCCCTCCAGCGGGTAGCGGGCCTGCCTGGCGTGGTCGTAGCGCACCAGGGCCCAGGCGCGCTGGTTGTGGCAGCTCTCGCAGGCGGTGCCGAGTGCGTCCTTGTGCTTGTCGTCCTTGCGGTGGCAGCCCACGCAGTCACGAGCCGCGTCGCGGTAGCGCGGCGTGGCATGGCAGGCGCTGCATTTCAGCGGGAGGTGCGCGCCGACGAGCGGGAACCGCGCCCGGGCGTGGTCGAAGCGTGGCGTGTCGCGCCAGCGCACATCGGTGTGGCAGGACTCGCAACGCTCGCCGAGTTGCGCCTCGTGCTTGTCGTCCTTCTTGTGGCAGCCGATGCAGTCGCGCGGCGTGTCGCGGTAGTGCTTCAGGTCGGCGTGGCAGGATTTGCACGTGACCGCCTGCACCGCATGCCCGCCGCGCAGCGCGAAGCGGGTCACTTCGTGGTCGAAGCGAGGGATCTTCCAGGTTCTTTCACCATGGCAGGCACCGCAACCCTCGCCCAGGTTGCGCTCATGCTTGTCGTCGGCGCGGTGGCACCCAATGCACGTGCTGGGCGCGTCCCGGTAGCTGGTGGTCTTGTGGCAGGCCTTGCAGTCGGCATCGGCATGCTTGCCCAGCAGCGGGAAGCGGCTGCGGTCGTGGTCGAAGCGTGCGGTTTCCTTCCAGCTCGATTCCTGGTGGCAAGCCTGGCACTCGGTGCCCAGGCTGCCCTTGTGCTTGTCGTCCTTCTTGTGGCAAGACAGGCAATCGTTGCCCAGCTTGTCGCGGTAGAGCGCATTCGGCACGGTGCCGGTGTGGCAGTTGTCGCACTTCACCGCCCGGTGCTTGCCGCGCAACAGGTAGCGCGTATCGGTGTCGTGGTTGAAGCTGATGCCGCGCCAGGATTTGGCGTCGTGGCAGCTCTCGCACTTGTCGCCATAGCGGCCCTTGTGGCCCTTGTCGCGGTCGTCGGTGCGGTGGCAGCCGACGCAGGTGCCCGGGGCATCCGCATAGGCCTGGCCGTCGCGGTGGCAGTCGCGGCATTTGACGTCGACATGCTTGCCCTTGAGCGCGAATTTCGTGGTGTCGTGGTCGAACTTCGCCTCGGCCCAGCGGTTCTCGGTGTGGCAGTCGGCGCACTTGGGGCCGAGCGAGCCCTTGTGCACGTCGTCCTTGCGGTGGCAGGCGTTGCAGTCTTGCGGCGCCTCGGCCCAGCGCTTGCCGCTGGTGTGGCACTTGGCACAGTCCACCGGGGCGTGCGCGCCCTGCAGCGCCCAGTCGGTCTGCTTGTGGTCGAAGCTCTTCTTGTCCAGCGGGGCGATCTGCATCTCACGCCCCTTGTGGTCGGTGTGGCAAGTCCTGCAGGCCTGCGGCTTCTGCCGGCCATGAAAGCCCGCCCGCGACTTGATGTCCTGGCCCACTTCCTTGTGGCACTCGGTGCAGCGGCCGTCCTGCGCGGCGCGGTCGAAGCGCACGTGACAGCTCGCGCACTGGTCCTCCACCTTCACGTGCCCTCGGATCACGGGGCCCGGCGAGAGGGCGGATTCCAGCCCCTGGGCGTGCAGGTGCGGTGCCACGAGCAGCAGCAGGCCGAGCAGGAGGAGCCGCCATGCCATTGCGTCAGTAGGCGTGCACCGCCACCACATGGGCGATCGCGCACAGGACCATCACGTAGACGAAGGGCAGGTGCAGCACATGCCACAACGCGAACAGCCGCTCCCAGGCGGCCAGCTGTGTCACCTTCAGGGTCTGGCGCAGGTGCTCGTCGACCTGCGCGCGCCATTTGCTGCGGATCTTGTGGCGCTGCGATCGGCCGAGCTTTTTCGGCGAGGCCGCGAGCGCCTGGTCGATCAGGCGCCGCAGATCGCGCCGGGCCACGATTGCCGCCATGCCGCTGCGCACGGCCCGCCGCCAGACAGTGGCGCTGCCGGTGGCTGGTGCCAGCGCAGTCTGCTCAAACTCGAACAGGCGTTGGCGCACGTGCGGGGCCAGGGCGAAGGCCATCGCGAGGCGCTCGTGGGTGTCGTCCAGCGCGGCGCGCAGTTCGCCCAGATCGGCACGCTGGCCGTCCAGGCCGCGGTGCACGTGCACGTAAAGGTAGCGCCCGATCAGCCCGCTGCCGGCCACCACGCCCATCGAGATCAGCGCCACCGCCGCATTCAGCGAGCCGAAGCTGAAGTTGCAGTGCACCAGGATCAGCCAGGGGCCGGCCACGCCCAAGGTCATGTGGAAGACGAACCAATGGCGTGTGGCGCCCATCGATCGCATCCAGCGCACCCGCTTGCGCAAGGGGTAGAGAAACAAGGCCACCATGATCACGCCGCCCGCCACGCCCAGCCAGTAGCCGGTGTCGGAGCCCGCTTCGACCTGCGCCGTGCGGCCCACCCACCAGGCGGAAGCCACTGCCAACAGAGCCGCGAGCCAGGGCCACCAGGCCCGCCAGGACGCCGCCGGGCGCGGCTGGGTGGCGGTGCGTTGCCGTGGCGGGCTGTGCGAAGGCATGGTGGCCGGGGCGGGGGATGGCACGGTTGGATGGCTCGATGGTGTTTAAATGTGCAATATGCACATAAGAGCCGAGTCTACCGAAACTCGCTTGGCGGTTTCTTAAGAGACGCCACGCAGAAGTGACGACCTGTATCGGGCGGCCCGCCAGCAGCGGGTTCGCGCCGCTGAACTACCATCAGCCCATGCCCGAGCAGCACTTCAAGATTCCCGAGTCGGTGCTGGTGGTGATCCACACGCCGGGTTGGGAGGTTCTATTGATCGAGCGCGCGGACGCGCCGGGGTTCTGGCAAAGCGTCACCGGCTCCAAGGACTCGCCCGACGAATCCCTGGAAACCACCTGCCGGCGCGAGGTGGCCGAGGAGACCGGCATGCTGATCGGCAGCGGCGGCCTGCCGTTGAGCGCGCTGCGGGACTGGAACCTGGCCAATCGTTACGAGATCTACCCGCGCTGGCGGCACCGCTACGCCCCCGGGGTGACGCACAACACCGAGCATGTGTTCGGCCTCACCGTGCCCGCCGGCACCCCCGTCGTGCTGGCGCCACGCGAGCACCTGGCACATGCCTGGCTGCCCTGGCGCGAGGCCGCCGACCGCTGCTTTTCACCCTCCAACGCCGAGGCCATCCTGATGCTCCCGCGCTTCCTGCCTTCACCATGAAGACCCGCGGTCCCCGGCCCTCGGCCTTCGCGCCCTCGACCGCCTACACCAGCAGCGTGCTGCGGGTGGCCACCTACAACATCCACAAGGGCGTTCGCGGCCTGGGCCTGCGCAAGCGGCTGGAGATCCACAACCTGGGCCTGGGCATCGAGGCACTGGACGCCGACCTGGTGTTCCTGCAGGAGGTGCTGCTGTTCCACGCCCGCGACGCGCGCCGGTTCGACCGCACCTGGCTGGGCTGGCCCGAGGAAGGCCAGGCCGAGTTCCTGGCGCCGCCCGGCTACGAATCGGCCTACCGCACCAACGCCGTCACCCGCCACGGCGAGCATGGCAACGCGCTGCTGTCGCGCTGGCCGATCGGCGACATCGGCCACCACGACGTGTCGGACCACCGCTTCGAGCAGCGTGGCCTGCTGCACGTGCCGGTGGTCTGGCAGAGCCTGAAGCTGCACGCGGTGGTGGCGCACTTCGGCCTCATCCACTCCAGCCGGGTGCGGCAGGTGCAGCGCCTGGCCGAGTTCATCGCAGCCGAGGTGCCGGCCGGCGAGCCGCTGCTCGTCGCCGGCGATTTCAACGATTGGGGCGAGCGCCTGGACGCACCGATGCAGGCGCTCGGCCTCAAACGCGCCGTCGCACCGGTGGGGCAGCCTGGTGCGCGCGTCACCTTCCCGTCGCGCGTGCCGGTGTTCGCGCTGGACCGGGTCTACATGCGCGGCTTCAAGTGCCGCTCGACCATGGTGCCGCGCGGCAACGCCTGGGCCCGGATGTCCGACCACCTGCCCCTGGTGGTGGAGCTGGAGCCTGAGTGATTCCCATCGGCTCGAACGCCCACCCGGCGGCCTGGTACGCCCAGCCGCAGCCCAGTTTCCTCGGCGGCAACGAGGCCAGGCTGCTGCGGGGGGGCGACGAGCTGTTCCCGGCCTTGATCGCCGCCATCGACGCCGCGTTGCACGAGGTCTGGCTGGCCACCTACATCTTTCATGACGACGACGCGTCGCAGCGCGTCGCGCAGTGCCTGGTGCGCGCGGCGCGCCGGGGCGTCAGGGTCCGCCTGGTGATCGACGGCTTCGGTTCGCACAAGGCGATGCCGCACCTGCAGCGCTGGCTGGCCGGCAGCGGGGTCTCGATGGCGGTGTTCCGCCCGCTGGAGCGTTGGTGGAACTGGCTGCAACCCGGGCAGTTGCGGCGCCTGCATCAAAAGCTCTGCGTGGTCGACGGCACGCAGGGCTTCGTCGGTGGCATCAACATCATCGACGACCGCAACGACCTGAACCACGGCTTCGGTGACGCGCCGCGCCTGGACTACGCGGTGGCGCTGCGCGGCCCGGTGGTCGCACCCATCGAGCAGACCGTTCGCGCGATGTGGACCCGCGCCGCCTTCGGCCACGACTGGCGGGCCGAGGTGATGGCACTGGCCCGCAGCACCGAACCGCTGGCCAACGCCCGCCGCCTGCTGGGGCGCCTGCGCATCCTGCCGGCGACCCTGCCACCGGATGACGACATCCTCCCCGTGCGCGCCGCTTTCCTGGTGCGCGACAACCTGCGCCAGCGCCGCGCCATCGAGCGGGCCTACATCGAGGCCATCCGCGCGTCGACCGATCGCGTCGACCTGGTCTGCCCCTACTTCTACCCGGGCCGCTCGTTCCGCCGCGCACTGGTCAAGGCGGCGCGGCGTGGCGTGCGCGTGCGCCTGCTGCTGCAGGGCAAGGTGGACTACCGCTTCGCCGGCCTGGCCGCACGCGTGCTGTACGACGAGTTGCTGGCCGAGGGCGTGCGCATCTACGAGTACCAGGCGGCCTTCCTGCACGCCAAGGCGGCGGTGGTGGATGCCGATTGGGCCACCTTGGGCAGCTCGAACATCGACCCGCTGTCGCTGCTGCTGAACCTGGAGGCCAACATCGTGATCCGCGACGAGGCCTTCGCCAACGAGTTCGCCCGCGCCTTCGAGCAGGCCCTGGTCGATTCGCGCCAGATCACGGTGGCGCCCTACCAGAAGGGCGCGTGGGCCGTGCTGGGCCGCGGCTTCGTCGCCTGGGCCGCGCACTGGTACCTGAAGATGGCCGGCCTCAGCGGCCGCTATTGAACGGGTTCGTCGCCGAAGCGGTTCGGCCCGCGCGTGCCGCGCAGGAAGCCGTTGTCGATCAGCAGCCAGAACTGGCCGATCAGTGGGATCAGGCCGACCAGCACCCACCAGGCACTGCGGTTGCGGTCGTGCCAGCGTTTCACCGAGATGGCGATCGCCGGCCACGCCACCAGCAGGTTGGCCAGCCGCTCGGCCCGTTCTGGGGCCAGGCCGGCGATCTCCAGCAGGGCCATCGCCACCAGGCCGGCGGCCGTCAGCGTCAGCACCCCGTACAACCAGAAGCTGCGTCGGCCGATGCGGCCATCCAGGCTCGCAAACAACTGCCAGGGCGTCATGGCCTCGTGGGCCAGTGGCAGGGTGGGCAAGGGAGACGACATGCCCGTCAGTATTCCACGGGCGGCTGGCGCCGCCCTGACGTGGCCCCTGGTGGGGGACATCACCCGGTATCGGGTGAACTCCCGCGGTTGCCGGCCCTCTGTGGCGGCGGGCGCCGCGCTCTCAAAAAAATCCCCATACAAATCAACGAGTTATAAGAACTGTGCGATTTGCACATGGCAGGCATGGTGATTGCGATCTTCTGGGTGCCACGGGCGGTGTCCCACCCGGGCACCGACCGAGACCCCACCCTCACCCTACTTTCTGGAGAACACCATGTCCAAGACCCTGACCCGTACGCTGGCCCTGCTGGGCACCCTGGTCGCGTTGAGCGCCGCCACCCTGGACGCCAGTGCGGCCACCATCCGCGTCAAGTGCGAGACCCGCACCGGCCGCTCGTCCGCCTCCATCGATGGCGCCGCGCTGGCCGCAGGCACCTACAGCGCCGTGCTGACCTCGGGCACGCACACCGCGCGCAGCCTGGTGGCGAACTCGGTGGCCGGCGAAGTCGGTTTCGACTTCGACAGCAACCCGAAGGACATCCGCCAGGGTGCCACGCCGATCGCCACGAACTTCATCGTCGGCGGCCGCGCCACCGGCAAGTTGCTGAACTCGCGTGGCACCGTGGTCGCCCAGCAGACCGTGGCTTGCCGCGCGAATTGAACCCACCTGCTGCCCGGCGCCGCCCGGCCCCAACCCCAAAGCGAAGCGGGCCGAGAGATCGGCCCGCTTTGTCATGGGTGGCCGCTGACCGGCCTGTGGCGCTTCAGAGGCAGCTGCGGTCCTTGGCGGGCTTGTTGGTCAATGCCGCCATCGCGTCGAGTTCGCGCAGGTCGGTGGCGCCGCACAGGTTGACCGTGGTGCGGTCGATGCGCCGTGCCAGATCCTTGGTCGGCATGGCCGGGTAGCGGCTGCGCAGCAGGGCCGCCGTGCCAGACACCAGCGGGGCGGCCATCGAGGTGCCGCTCCAGGTAGCGTAGGTGCCGCCGGCAAAGGTGCTGGTGATGGCCTCGCCTGGTGCGGCGAAATCGACCCAGGAGCCGAAGTTGCTGAAGTCGGCACGCCGGTGCGCTGCGTTGCTGGCGCCGATGGACAACTGGCCGTAGGCCGATTCGGCAGCCGGGTACTCGCGCAGGCGGTCCGAGCCGTTGTTGCCCGAGGCCACCACCATCACCGCGCCGCGAGAGGCCGCACAGCGCTGCTTGTCGCCGTCGTAGCCGGGGTCGGTGAAATCGACACCGGGCTTCACCTTGGCGGGGATGTTGCAGGTCAGCAGTTGCGAGACCGCCTCGAACAGGCGGGTCTCGCTCAGGCTGCCCAGGCTCAGGTTGACCACATGGGCCCCGTCGTCGGTGGCGGGGTTGCCGTCCGGGTCGGCGGCGTAGAGCAGGGCCTCGGACAGCACCCAGGCGTTGCCCACGCCGTCCGGGTCCAGCACGCGCACCGGCATGATCGTCGCACCGGGTGCGGTCAGTGCCACCAGGCCGGCCACGTGGGTGCCGTGCCCGTAGCCCAGCCGGCCCGACGGGCCCTCCGAGGGGTCGCTGTCGAAGTCGACGAAATCGAAACCGGGCAGCAGCTTGCCGGCGAAGGCCGGGTGGCTGCGGTCGATGCCGGAATCCAGCACCGCGACGCGCGTGCCCACACCGGTGGACAAGGTGTGCGCCTCCGGCAGGCGGATCGCCGCCGGTGCCCATTGGTCCACGTACTCCACTTCGGTGCCGAAGGCCCAGGGGCTGTTCTTGCGCGCCTCCGGGCTCTCGTTCTGGTGGTTCGGCTCGACGATCAACACCTCCGGCTCGAGGGCCATGGCCTTGATCAGGTCGTTCAGCTTGTCCGTGCCCAGCACCTTCAGGCGGTAGATCGGGCGCGTGCCGAAGCGGTCGGTCTCGCTCAGGTTGTACTTGGCCAGCAGCGGGGCCAGCGCGCTGCTGGTGCGCAGCTTGAGCAGCAGCTCGCCGTTCAGGGCCGGGTCGCCGCCCCCCCGGGCCTGGGCGGCTGCCATGCCGACGAGGAGGGCGGCCGCCAGCGCGAGCTGGTGCCATGTCGACAGGCGGGCGGGCAGTTTCATCGTCGGGCTCCTGGTGCGAGACATCGCGGGAAAAGGGTTCACCAACCGCCGTGCAGCGCGAACGCGGCCCAGTAGGCGGGGTGGGGGTGGGTCAGGCGGGTCTGTTGCTGTGCCACCTGCAGCGCCTCGGCCGGGCTCTGCCCGGCGCGCAAGGCGCTGTAGAAGGCGGCCATGAAGGTGGCGGTCACCGCGTCGTCCACGGGCCAGAGGCTGGCCACCACGCGCGCGGCACCCGCCACCAGGAAAGCACGCACCAGGCCGAACGCCTCGTCGCCCTGGCCCGTGTCCGCCAGGCCGGTCTCGCAGGCGCTGAGCACCACCATCGCGGGCTTCAGCCGCAGCCCCTCGACCTGCTCGACTGTCAACGCCGCGTCGGCCAGGTGCAGGGCCGAGAACATCGGGTTGTCGGCGCGGAACAGCGCGTGGCAGGCGAGGTGGATCAGGTCCGCCTGCGGGGCCAGCGCCACCAGCCGGGACAGGCTGGCCTGCTCGCCGACACAGGCCTGCCCTTCGCTGAACAGGCCGGCCACACGGCGAGCCTCGTCGGCCGCATGGGGCAGGCGGCTCGATTCGCCGAGTGCCAGCACGCGGTGCGGCACGACCGGCGCTTGCATCAGGCCCTGCAGCGCCATGCGGGCGCTCGCCGCCACCGCCAGCGCATGACGCTCGCCCAAGGCGAACCGGCCATCGTGCAGCGCGGCGAAGGGCAGGCCGCCGAGTTGCGCATGCGGCACGACCATCACCCGCCGGGCCGACGCCAGGGCACCCGCCAAGGGCGCCCAGACCAGCTCGTGCAGTTGCCGCAGGCGCTGCCCGGCCCGGCGCGCCAGGGTGTCCAGGTGCTGGCGAACCGGGGCCGCGCCGTGGCGCAGGGTCTCGATCTGGAAGTGCATCGAGCGCAGGGCGTCCAGCACCTCCGGCCAGGAGGCGATGCTCCGGTGCACCTGCACCCCGCGTGCCGTCACCACACAGGCGAACAACTCGTCGTCGAGCACGCCGTATTCGACCAGGGCCTCGGCATCACCGAGCCGGCCGGCCAAGGCCGCCACCGAGAAGCCTCCTTCCGCGGCAGCGGGCTGCTGCCCACCGGGCGCGGCCAGCCGCTGGCGGCGGGCCTCCTCGAGCAACGCGTCCTCGACCTGCCGCTGCTCCAGCAGCATCTGCGCCGAGACCTGCGGCGGTTCGTCCAGGCGCTGGGTGCGCCGGTAGAGCCAGTGCAGCCGTGCCCGCAGCGTGGCGACCACGCTCGCCTCAGAACCGGCCGGGGCGGCAGCGGCGTGGTCCCCCAGGCTGCGCGCGCGGACCTGGTCCAGGCGCTCCAGCACGCGCGCCGCCTGGCCGGGGGTGGCTTGCAGGGCGTGGTCCTGCAGGGCCAGGCGCAGCAGCTCGCGGTAGGGCTGCAGGTGGTCGCTCAGGAACGCGCTGCGCAGGTCATCGCCCGGGAGGATCCGGCGCTGCGTCTCCAGCAGCTCGATGGCCGACTCGAACTTTTGCGTGGCACGCTGCGGGTCCCCGTGTTCCACCGCCACCAGCCCCTGGCCGTTCAGGCAGCGAACCTGCACCGTGAGCAGCTGGCGTTCGCGGGCCTGTTCGAGCGTGCTGTCGAACAGCCGGCCGGCCTCCTCCGGCAGGCGCAGGCTCAGCAGGCTGTGCGCCCGCACGACGTTGGCCCGCGCCAGGCCATCCGGCATGTCGGCGGCCCGGAAGGCCTCCGCCGCCCCGGCCGCCAGCGCGTGGGCCGACGCCGCGTCGCCGTCGGCCAGCATGAACTCGGCGCGGGCCAGCTTGACAGCCGCCTCTCCGACGCCGTTGCACTGCTCGCCGAACAACTGCATGGCCTGCGACAGGCAGGCGTCGGCGCGGGGCCCGTCGCCCTGCCGGGCCAGGATGCGGCCGGTCTGGGCCAGCGCCCAGGCCTGTTCGGAGCGCATGTCGAGCGCCTCGAACTTGCCCTGCGCCTGCTGCAGCAACGCCAGCGCCTCGGGCAGCAGGTGCAGCTCGAGGTAGGCGTCGGCGAGCTGCTTCTCGGCGATGGCCAGGTTCTGCGGCATCGCCAGCTGCTCGTAGCGCCGGCGCGAGGATTCGAAACCGGCCAGGGCCTCGCGGTAGTGGCCGCGGGCCAGGTCCAGCAGGGCCACCGATTCGTCCAGCAACGCCTGGGGCACTTCCAGGCCATGCTGGCCGGCCCGCATGCGGGCCCGGGCGTAGATGCGCAAGGCCTCCGCGAAATCGCCGGTGGCCGTCAAGGCGTCGGCCAGGCCGATGTCGGCCATCACCGAATGCTCATGGTCGCGCACCCGCGCAAACAGCACGGTGGCCTCGCGGTAGTGGCGCACGGCCTCGGCATAGGCATCCCGCCGCATGTTCAGGTTGCCCAGGTTCAGGCTGACGCGGCCGGCGGCCTGCCGGTCACCCTGGGCCACCAGCTCGCGCTGCACCCGCTCGGCGCAGGCGGCCGCGTCGGCGTGCCGGCCCTGCATGCTGAGCGCGATGATCTTGGGCACCTGGGCTTGTGCGGCGTGGCGGTCCAGGCCCAGCTGTCGGAAGGCGGCTTCGGCAGCATCCAGGCTTCGCAGGGCTTCGGCCATCTGGCCGCGGGTGACCAGGGCCGCGCCTTCCGTCCACAGCGTGACGGCCAGGATCTCCCGGCCCGCCGCCGAGGCATCGTCGTGCGCCCCGGGGCAGAGGCGGCGCAAGGCCGCCGCGGCCGCCACCGCCTGCTGCGGCTCGGTGTTGAGCGCCGCGTAGCAGAGATCCTTCAGCGCCCAGGCCACGGCCAGGCGGTCGGCCTCGCTGGAGGGCAAGGGCAGGGGCAACGGTTGCAGGCTGCCGGACGTGACCAGCCGCTGCGCCCAGTCGGCGGGTGCAGCCTCGCGCAGGGGCAAGGGGGCCGTGTCCGTCACCGCATCACCTGTTCAGGGTGTCCGTGAACCCACGTCGATGGGCGGCAGCACGATGACGTCGCCGCCCAGGCGCAGGGTCACCACGTAGCAACCGCTGTCGACCCCGGGGATGCGGAACTCGCCCATCGCATCCAGCCGCGCCAGGTGCAGCGGCACGCTGCCGGCGCTGCGGGCGTCGACCAGCTCGACCACGCCGGTCTCGTCCGGGCCCAGGATCTGGCCGGTCAGCGCGAAGCGCTGCGCGTCCTGCCCGATCCGCAGGTCGATGTCGCGGCCCTGGCTGCTGTAGAGCAGGTGGCGCGCGTCGGCGGTGGCCGAGCGCATGCCCATGGCCAGCGGCGCCGTGCCCCAGCTGTCGAAAGTGAGCACGGCCTTCAGCTGGCGCACCAGCGCATCGGCGGCGGCCCGCCACGGGGCGCGCGGTGCCGCAGCGGCCGGCACGGCCACCCGGGCGGGTGCCGGAAAGGCCCGCAGGGCGTTCTGGATGAGCAGGGCCGGGGCGTCCGGCAAGGCCACGGCCAGTCGCAGCAGATCTGCAAACTCGTCGTCGGTGAGGTCCTGGATCGGCTTCATGGGTGGCCTGCAAGGTTGGCGTCTGATGCACGACAGAGCACCGACGTGACATTCAAATACATCGGCTCGGCCTTCAGACGGCAGGTTGCGTGACCAGGCCGCGCAGCTTGCCCAGGCAGCGCGCCCGGGTGGGCCCGATGCTGCCGGTGGGCGTGCCCAGGCGCTGGGAAATCTCGTCGTAGCCGGGCTGCAGGTCGTCGTCGCTGAACAGCAGCTTCAGCAGCGCCTGGCAACGCGCGTCCAGCTGCTCCAGCGCGCGCCGCACCTGCTCGGCCTGTTGCAGCGCGGCCAGGCTCTCGTCGGGCTGGGCAGCGTCGTCGGCCAGGTCCCAGGCGGCGGCGCCCTCGTGCCCGTCGTCGTCGTCCAGTGTCATCGACACATAGCGGTGGCTGCGGGTGCGCTGCAGCAAGGCCTCGCGCTTGGCGGTGGTGACGATCCAGGCCTGCAGGCGCGACGGATCGGCGATCCGCGGCAGGTGCGTCACGAGGCGGCTGAACACCGCCTGGAAGACATCGGCGGCGGTGTGATCGTCATGGCCGATGCGGCGGACGATGGCATAGACCAGCCGCTGGTAGCGCTTGACCAGGGCCTCCCAGGCCTTGGCGTCGCCCTGGCGGCAGCGGGCCACCAGCACGGCGTCGCTGTCCTCCACTCGCCATGCGGGCCTGCTGCCGGCCGCGGCGTGGTCGCCGTCGTCGTGCTCGCATCCGCAAGAGGGCAAGGGGGCGGGCGCTGGCACGGCCGCCCGGGTGGCCAGGGTGGGTTCGCTGATCATGCTGTCTACACCGCACGCGCCGTGCCAGGCCACCATGCCAGCGCCAACCCGCTCTTGCCCGGGTGCGGCCGAGAGGTAGGGCTGCCTGCCCTGGGGGAAATCACCCGGGGTGCGAGATATCCCCCACCGGCCCACTCCCACAAGATTTTTTGGAGATGGCTGTATTTCCGGCGGATCTGGCTGTTCTGTCCGAGGGCCTGACACGGACTTCTCCTCCTCGATTGCCCACCCTCACCGCGTCAGCTTCCTCTCCAACCAACATCCGCAGGAAACCATCATGAACATGACCAAGTCTTTCGCCACCGCCGTCGCCCTCGTCGCCCTGTCCACCCTGAGCGTGTCGGCCATGGCCGCCTCGGTCCGCGTGAAGTGCGAGACCCGTTCGGACCGCTCGAAGGCGTCGGTCGACGGCAGCAACCTGTCGTCGGGCATGTACACCGCCGTGCTGACCTCCGGCGCCAACAGCGCCACCAGCCCGGCCGCCCAGACCGTCGGCGACGAAGTCGAGTTCGACTTCGACAGCAACCGCCGGGACATCCGCCAAGGCGCGACGCCCATCGCCAAGAACTTCATCGTCGGCAACTCGGTCACCGGCTCGATCGTCGACGCCGGCGGCAACGTGGTCGCCACCAAGACCGCCAGCTGCCGCGCCCGCTGATCACCTGATCGGTTGACCTTTCAAGCCCTGGGGCAGCGGTGCCGCGCTGCCCTGGGGCTTTTTCGTTGGGGGGTGGCGCAGGCGCCATCTGGGAGGCATGCGCACTTGGGCCGCAACGTTGCATTGGAAGTCGTGGAGATTGCAACCGAAAGAACCTCTGCGCTTGAACTACCGTGACATTGGCATAATCTGCCAATCGTGGCCGAGCGAGCCAGTTCACCCATTTTCGGAGCCGACAACATGCCTACACGCAACGTAGTTCTCAGCGACCATCAACAGGAGCTGGTAGAAGCCCTGGTGCAGTCCGGTCGCTACCAGAACGCCAGCGAGGTACTGCGCGATGGACTGCGCCTTATCGAGGAGCGCGAGCGCATTGGGGAAGCCAAGCTCAAGGCCCTTAAGCAAGCGGCCCGCCAGGGCTGGGCGGATGTCTCTGCGGGGCGGTACACCGATGTTGCCGATGATCAGCTTGAGGACTTCGTTGGGCAGTTGGGTCGCCGTGCCGCAAAGCTGGCCAAGACGGCGAGCTGATGTTTCGCTATCGCCTGTCGGACGCCGCCCAGGTAGATGTCATCGACATCCTTGCCTGGACGCACGAGCAATTCGGCGAGGCAGCGCGGCTGCGCTATGAGAACCTGATCGTCGCGGCGCTTCGCGACGTGGCGACACAGCCGGACCGGCCGGGCAGTATCGCGCGGCTTGAACTCGGCACGGGTGTTCGGTCGTGGCACCTGCAACTGAGCCGGCATCACGTGGGCCCAGGTGCGGCGGTCCGCCGGCCGCGCCACTTCCTTGTTTATCGCATTGAGCCCGCCCTGCTTGTGGTCGGCCGGGTACTGCACGACGCCATGGAATTGGCGCGGCACCTGGACCCAGACATGCCATGGCAATAGCCGCTGGCGCGCCTTGGCGGATCTTTCGATCTCAACCCTCCGCCGACCAGAGCCTGTGCATTACCGCTTCGAAGCGCGCCAGCCGCTCGGCGGTGCCGTGCTGGTGGTGGTCACGCACGACCCAGTCGCCGGCCACCATCACGTCGCGCCAGGGGCGGCCGGGGCTGGAGAACACGAGGGTGTCCAGCAGGCGGGCGGGTGGGATGCCGGCCAGGCTGGCGTCGGCCAGGTCCACCACCAGCAGGTCGGCGCGGGCGCCCGGGTGCAGGCCCCACAGCGTGTGGCCGGCGGCGCGGCCGCCGCCTTCGAGCGCGCTTTCCCACAGGCGCGCGGCGGTAGCTGGCTGGCCGAGTTCGGGCGCGGCGGATACGTTGCGGCACTTCAGGCTCAGGCGCTGGCCGTAGTCCATCCAGCGCAGCTCCTCGCGCCAGGCGCGGGTGACGTGGCTGTCCGAGCCGATGGCCAGCGGCACTCCGGCTTTCAGCCAGGCGGGCAGGTCGGTCAGGCCGTCGCCCAGGTTGGCCTCGGTGCTGGGGCAGATCACCGCGGTGCTGCCCGAGTGCGCCACGGCCAGGATCTCGGCCCGGTTCACGTGGGTGGCATGCACCAGCTGCCAGCGCGCATCCAGCAGATCCTGCTGGGCCAGCCACTCCACCGGCCGCAAGCCGGTGTGGGCCAGGCAATCGCGCACCTCGGCGGGCTGCTCGGCCACGTGGATGTGGATGGGGCCGTCCAGGCCCTCGGCCAGTTGGCGCAGGCGGTGGATGGATTCGGGCCGTGCCGCGCGCAGCGAGTGGATGGCCACGCCGGCGTTCAGGCGTGCATGGCCCTGGGCCTGCACCGCCTGCTGCACCGCCCAGACGCCGTCGGCATCGAGGTGGAAGCGTTGCTGGTCGGGCCGCAGCGCGGGCTGGGCGAAGCCGGCACGCTCGTAGAGCACCGGCAACAGCGTCAGGCCGATGCCGGTGTCACTGGCCGCTTCCACCAGCGCCTGGCTCATGGCCAGCCGGTCGGCATAGGGCGTGCCATCGGGCTGGTGCTGCACGTAGTGGAACTCGCAGACCTGGGTGTAGCCGCCCCGCAGCAGCTCACCGTAGAGCTGGGCGGCGATGGCGCGCAGCATGTCCGGGTCCACCGCGTTGGCGACGCGGTACATGCGGTCGCGCCAGCTCCAGAAGTCATCATCAGCCGATTCGCGCCGCTCGGCCAGGCCGGCAAAGGCGCGCTGGAAGGCGTGGCCATGCGCATCCACCAGGCCGGGCAGCACCGGGCCGGCCAGGCGGGTGACGCCATCGGGCGCCGGGGTGTCCGGCTGCACCGCCAGCCAGCGGCCCTGCGCGCCGACCTGCAGCAGCACGGATTCACGCCAGCCGCCCGGCAGCCAGGCGCGCGGCGCCCAGAGGGTCTGTTCGGGGTTCATCGATCCGGCCTCCAGGCGAGCGCCACGCCGAGCAGGGCCCTCAGCACCGGCGCGAGTCGCTCGGCCCGTGCGGGGTCGATCTCGTAGGGCGCTGCCTCGGCCATGTAGGTGGACCAGCACATCTCCAGTTGCACCGCGTGCACGCCCTGGCCCGGTTGGCCGTAGCAGCGGGTGATGTGGCCTCCCTTGAAGCGGCCGTCGACCACCTGGGTGAAGGCCGATTGGCCCTGCAGCACGGCCGACAGCGCAGTGCGCAGCGACCCCGCGCAACTCGCCCCCTCGGCCGTGCCCAGGTTGAGGTCCGGCAGCTTGCCCTCGAACAGCCAGGGCAGTTCGGATTTGATGCTGTGGCCGTCGAACAGCACCGCGTGCCCGTGCTCGGCCTTCAGCCTGCCGAGCTCGCTGTTCAGCGCGTCGTGGTACGGCTGCCAGTAGGTCGTTCGCCGTTCGTCCACCTGCGCCGGCGTGGGCACGCAGCCCTCGCGGTACAGCGCCTCGCCGGTGAAGAAGCGCGTCGGGCACAGCTCGGTGTTGTTGGCGCCGGCGTACATCGGTGTGTTCTCGGGTGGCCGGTTCAGGTCGATCACGTAGCGCGAGTGCACGGGGATCAGCAGGCTGGCGCCCAGGCCCTGCGCGAAGGCGTAGAGCCGGTCGAGGTGCCAGTCGGTGTCTTCCACCGCCAGCGCGCGCTCGGTGTAGAGCGGCCGCAGCGCCTCGGGGATGTGCCGGCCTACGTGCGGCAGGCTCACCAGCAGCGGCCGCGTGCCGCGCAGCAGGCGGTGGGTGGGGGTGTCAATGATCGTGTGGTTCATGCTCATCTCGCCAGCGTCACGGCCTGCCCGCCCGACACCACGCCGTGGCAGGGGTTGTGGCCGAAACGGTAGGCCAGTTCGTTCGGATGGTCCACATCCCAGAGCGCGAAATCGGCCCGGAAGCCGGCACGCAATTGCCCGTGGCTGGCACCCAGCCCCAGCGCCTGCGCGGCATGCCGCGTGACACCGGCCAACGCCTCCTCGGGCGCCAGGCGGAACAGCGTGCAGGCCATGTTGAGCATCAGCAGCAGAGAGAGCGTGGGCGAGGTGCCCGGGTTGTGGTCGGTGGCGATGGCCATCGGCACGCCGGCGGCGCGCAGCGCCGCGATGGGCGGCAGGGTCGTCTCGCGCAGGAAGTAATAGGCCCCCGGCAGCAGCATGGCCACGGTGCCCGAGGCAACCATCGCGGCGATGCCGTCGGCGCCCAGGAACTCCAGATGATCAGCGCTCAAAGCCTCATGCCGGGCAGCCAGCGCGGCGCCGCCGCTGTCGCTCAGCTGCTCGGCATGCAGCTTCACCGGCAGGCCCAGTGCCCGTGCGGCCTGGAACACGCGCTCGATCTGCGCCGGGCTGAAGGCGATGCGCTCGCAGAAGCCGTCCACCGCGTCGACCAGGCCCTCGGCATGCCACTGCGGCAGCCAGCTGCAGACCGCGTCGATGTAGTCGTCGGCCCGGCCCTCGTACTCCGGCGGCAGCGCGTGGGCGGCCAGCGAGGTGGTGCGCACCGTCATCGGCAAGGCCTCGCCGACGCGGCGCGCCGCACGCAGGCAGCGCGCCTCATGGTCGAGCGACAGGCCGTAGCCGGATTTGATCTCGATGGTGGTCACACCCTCGCCCAGCAAGGCATGGGCGCGGGCGAGGGCGCCGGCGAGCAGGTCGGCATCGCTGGCCGCGCGGGTGGCCGCCACCGTGGAGCGGATGCCGCCGCCGGCGCGGGCGATCTCCTCGTAGCTGGCACCCTGCAGGCGCAACTCGAACTCGCGCGCCCGGTGGCCACCGTAGACCAGGTGGGTGTGGGCATCGATCAGGCCGGGTGTCACCACCTGGCCCTGCAGGTCCTGCTCCTCTGCCGGGGTGCCGAAGCGTGCCAGGGCCGCCGGCAGCTCGGCCTCGGGGCCCACCCAGGCAAGCGTGTCGCCCCGGCACAGCAGGGCGCCGTCGTCGACCCAGCCCCAGGGGACGCCGCTCGTCATCGTGGCCAGGCGGCCGTGGCGCCAGAGCTGCAGGCCGGTGCTCATTCGGTGCCCTCCAAGGCCAGCCACCAGTTGCGCCCAGGCTCGGCCGGTACGAACTGCCAGGGCAGGGTGTCGTCGTCGGACCAGGCCAGCGCGCCGGCCGGCACGGCCACTGGCGTGTCGAGGCAGAGCAGCCGGCCCGCCACTGCCGTGAACACCCCTCGCCAACGGGCGCCCGCGCCGAGCGGCTCGCCCCCGGCGGCGGCGGTCATCATGGCGCGGCCGGCGGCCTGCCGCGCCATCAGGTTCAGGTCGCGCGTCGGGCCGTCGAGCAGGTGGCAGCCTGGCGCCTGTGCGCCGTCGAAGGCCAGTGGTGGGCTCGTCGGGGTGAGGGTCTTGCCGCCATCGGCCAGACCGAGCTGCACGCCCGCGCCGCTGAGCACGGCGAACCAGCGCTGCACGCCGGGGAAGGCGGAGAACGGCCCGTCGCGGTCGATGTCGGCCACGCTGACGCGGAGTTGCCACTCGCCACCTGCCGGCCAGGCCAGCAGCTCGCGCGTCTGCCCGCCGCCGTTGCGCCAGGGCTGCGGCGCAACATGGTTGGAATCGACGAGGTGGATCATGGCGTGAACTGCCCCTCGATCCCGTAGAGGTTGCCAGGGTGCACCAGGCGCGCCAGCGTGATCGCGCTGTCGGTGGTGAAGGTGCGGCGCACGATGATCAGGCAGGGCTCGGAGGCGGCGATGCCCAGCAGCTTGGCCTCTTGCTTCGTCGGCCGGGCGGCTTCGATCGAGTACTGGGCGCGCCACAGCGCGGTGGCCTCGAACAGGTAGTGCGTGGGCGTGGTGGTGGTGAAATCCTGCGACAGGTAATCCGGCGCGCAGGCGGGGTTCACGTAGCGGTCCTCGCACTGCAGCGGCACGCCGTTCTCCAGGTGCACGATCAGCGTGTGGAACACGGTGGCGCCGCTGGGCAGGCCCAGCTGCCCGGCCAGGCCCTCGGCGGCGGCGGTGGCCTCCTGCACGATCACCCGGGCATCGTGCCGGTGGCCGCGGTCGGCGATCTCGTCGTGCAGGTCGCGCAGGGTCAGCGTGGAGGAGACCTTGTGCAGTTGCGCGGCGAAGGTGCCCACGCCCTGCACGCGGTCGATCAGGCCCTCGGCCTGCAGCTCGCGCAGCGCGCGGTTGACCGTCATCCGGCTGACACTGAACTGGGCCACCAGCTCGGCCTCGGAGGGCATCAGCACGCCGGGCGCCCAATCCCCGGCGGCCAGGCGGCCCTTGAGGTAGTGCTTGACCTGGGCGTAGGGCGCGAGACGGGGGGAGGCTGGGGAAACCATGGGGCTGGATGCTACTTGCCTAAACTTGTCTAGACAAGTAGCATTCACCCCCATTCGACGTGCCTGCCCCCTCTTTTGGAGCCCCCGCCATGACCGATCTGTCCCAGCCCGCCCGCCATGCCGCCGCCCGGCCCGTGAAAGCACCCACCGGCACCACGCTGCATTGCCGCAATTGGCTGATCGAGGCGGCCTACCGGATGCTGCAGAACAACCTGGACCCGGCGGTGGCCGAGAACCCGGATGCGCTGGTGGTCTACGGCGGCATCGGCAAGGCCGCGCGCGACTGGGACTGCTTCGACGCCATCCTGGCGAGCCTGCGCACGCTGGGCGAAGACGAGACCCTGCTGATCCAGAGCGGCAAGCCGGTCGGCGTGTTCCGCACCCATGTGGATGCGCCGCGCGTGCTGCTGGCCAACTCGAACCTGGTGCCCAAGTGGGCCACCTGGGAGCACTTTCATGAGCTGGACCGCAAGGGCCTGATGATGTACGGCCAGATGACGGCCGGCTCGTGGATCTACATCGGCAGCCAGGGCATCGTGCAGGGCACCTACGAGACCTTCGTCGAGGCCGGCCGCCAGCACTTTGGCGGCAGCATGAAGGGCAAGTGGATCCTCACTGCCGGCTTGGGGGGCATGGGTGGTGCGCAGCCGCTGGCGGCCACCTTTGCCGGTGCCTGCTCGCTGAACATCGAGTGCCAGCAGTCGCGCATCGATTTCCGCCTGCGCTCGCGCTACCTCGACGAGCAGGCCACCAGCCTGGACGACGCGCTGGCCCGCCTGCAGCGCTACACCGCCGAGGGCAAGGCCATCTCCATCGGCCTGCTGGGCAATGCGGCCGAGATCCTGCCGGAGCTGGTGCAGCGGGCGAAGGCCGGCGGCTTCAAGCCCGACCTGGTGACCGACCAGACCTCCGCCCACGACCTGGTGCACGGCTACCTGCCGCCGGGCTGGACTGTGGCGCAGTGGCAGGCCGCGCAGGCCGATGCCTCGCAGCACGCCCGCCTGCGCAGCGAGGCTGCCCAGGGCTGCGCGGTGCATGTGCAGGCCATGCTGGATTTCCAGACCATGGGCATTCCCACGGTGGACTACGGCAACAACATCCGCCAGGTCGCGCTGGACCAGGGCGTGAAGAACGCCTTCGATTTCCCCGGCTTCGTGCCGGCCTATATTCGCCCGCTGTTCTGCCAGGGCAAGGGCCCGTTCCGCTGGGTGGCCTTGTCGGGTGACCCGGAGGACATCCGCAAGACCGACGCCAAGATGAAGGAGCTGTTCCCGCAAGACAAGCACCTGCACCGCTGGCTGGACATGGCGGCCGAGCGCATCGCCTTCCAGGGCCTGCCGGCGCGCATCTGCTGGATCGGCCTGGGCGAGCGCCACCGCGCCGGCCTGGCCTTCAACGAGATGGTGAAATCCGGCGAGCTGAAGGCGCCGATCGTGATCGGCCGCGACCACCTCGATTCCGGCTCGGTGGCCTCGCCCAACCGCGAGACCGAATCGATGAAGGACGGCAGCGATGCGGTGTCCGACTGGCCGCTGCTCAACGCGCTGCTGAACACGGCAGGCGGCGCCACCTGGGTCAGCCTGCACCATGGTGGCGGCGTCGGCATGGGCTACTCGCAGCACTCGGGCGTGGTGATCGTCTGCGACGGCACCGACGCCGCGGCCAAGCGCATCGAGCGCGTGCTGTGGAACGATCCTGGCACGGGGGTGATGCGCCACGCCGACGCGGGCTACGACATCGCGGTGGCCTGCGCCAAGGAGCAGGGCCTGAACCTGCCCATGATCACCGGCTGAAGCGGCTCAGGGCAACGGCAGCTTGATGAAGCGGGGGCGGTAGATGTCCACGCCACCCGCGCTGAAGTTCTCCCAGAAGTCGAACGTGTTCACGTGGTAACTGATCAGCAACTCGCCAGGCGCCGACAAGTGCGGGTGCGCCTTGGCGCCGTACACGAAGGTGTCGGGCGTCAGGCCGTCCTCCGGGCAGGTCCAGACGATGATCGGCGGGCCGAAAGGGCCCACCGGGGTGTCGCCGTAGCGCACCGCCACGCTGGCGCTCAGGGTGTCGAGCTGGTGCACCACCAGGTAGCGGCCATCGGGCAGGGGCGTCACGCTCAGCTCGGCGCCCATGCGGTTGGCCACTGGGGCCGAGCGGGTGATGTCGGTGCCCCAGCTCGTGCCGTTCCAGTAGCGGTAGGCCGCGCCGTCGGTCATGGCGTCCGGCTTCACCCGGGCCACAAGCAGCTTCTTGTTGTAGTCGTCCGAGCGCACGCCGTAGACATAGAGGAAGCCATCCGGGTTCGGCGCGCCGGCCGGTTTGGTCAGCGGCATCGTGGCCACGCCATAGGCGATCTCGCCGCGGCTGCCCACGCGCGGCGAGAACAGCGGCAGGCTGCGCCGCACATAGCCGCCCAGGAAGGGCGCCGGGTCGCTGGCCCTGGCGCTCACCAGATCCACGCCGTCTTGTGCGAAGTTGAACGGGCCGCCGTTGCCGGTCTTCATGCGCGACGCGTACAGGTGCAGCTTGCCCTTCCAGACCAGCCCGTCGCCGGGCCAGTACCACTGGCCGGCCTGCGTGGGGGCGACCAGCGACTGCGCCTGGTCCACGCCGTTGCCGCGCACGTTGAACTGCAAGGCGGCGGCATCCGGCGCGGCGCCGGTCAGCATCGCGCTGGTGTTGTTGACCATCTGCGTTCCGCCGATGCGGCTGCCGTCGGCGTTGACGCCCCCGACGAAGCTGTCGCTGAAGACGACGAAGGTCTTGGTGGCGGCGCCGCCGCCGAAGCGCTCGTCGCCGTTCATCGGGAGGGTGTAGACGCCATCGGCGCCGCTCCAGCCGAACCGCGTGCCGTAGGGTGCGGCAAACAGCTGCGTCCACTCCGGTGCCGCCACGGCGCTGTTCGGCGGCACGTCGGCCGCCAGCGCCAACCCATGTGTCTGCACGGCCAGCCAGCAGGCGGCGGCCGCGACGATTGATTTCCTGTTCATCAAACCATCTTAGCTGCGAGGTTCCATCGCCATGACCGTGCTCACCCTCACCCCCGGCCAGTTGACGCTGGATCACCTGCAGGCCATCCACCGTGGCGGCGTCACCATCGCGCTGGCGGAGAGCTCGCGCGCGGCCATCGCCGCCAGCGCCGCCATCGTGCAGGCCGCGGCCGCGGGCGACGCACCGGTCTACGGCGTCAACACCGGCTTCGGCAAGCTGGCCAACCAGCGCATCAGCGCGGCCGACCTGGCCACGCTGCAGGTCAACCTGATCCGCTCGCACTCGGTGGGCGTGGGCGAGCCGCTCAGCCCGCCGGTGCTGCGCCTGATGCTGGCGCTGAAGGCAGCCAGCCTGGCGCGTGGCGCCTCGGGGGTGCGGCAGGTGGTGGTGGACACGCTGCTGGCGGTCTTCAACGCTGGCCTGGTGCCGTATGTGCCCAGCCAGGGCTCGGTGGGCGCGTCGGGCGACCTGGCCCCGCTGTCGCACATGACCCTGGCGCTGCTGGGCGAGGGCGAGATGCTGGTCGATGGCAAGCGCGTGCCCGCCGGCCCGGTGCTGGCCGAGGCCGGCATCGCCCCGCTGACGCTGGCGGCCAAGGAGGGCCTGGCGCTGATCAACGGCACCCAGACCAGTGCCTCGCTGGCGCTGCACGGCTTCCTCAGCTTCGAGCCGGTGCTCGAATCCGCGCTGGTGATCGGCGCCTTGACGGTGGACGCCGCACGCGGCAGCGACGGCCCGTTCGACCCGCGCATCCACGCCCTGCGCGGCCAACCCGGCCAGATCGACGTGGCGCAGTACTACCGCGCACTGCTGGCCGGCAGCGCCATCCGCGCGTCACACGAAGAAGGCGACGACCGCGTGCAAGACCCGTACTGCCTGCGCTGCCAGCCGCAGGTGGTGGGCGCCTGCCTGGACCAGCTCCGCCATGCCTCGCTGGTGCTGGTGCGCGAAGCCAATGCGGTCACCGACAACCCCCTGGTCTTCGCCGACGATGGCGCCATGATCTCCGGCGGCAACTTCCACGCCGAGCCGGTGGCGCTGGCGGCCGACGCCATGGCGGTGGCCATCGCCGAGGTGGGTGCGATCGCCGAGCGCCGCATCGCGATGCTGATCGACACCAGCGTCTCGCGCCTGCCGGCCTTCCTGACCACCAATGCCGGCCTGAACAGCGGCTTCATGATCGCCCACGTCACGGCTGCCGCGCTGGCCAGCGAGAACAAGAGCCTGGCCCACCCGGCCAGCGTGGACAGCCTGCCCACCTCGGCCAACCAGGAAGACCATGTCTCGATGGCCACCTTCGCCGCCCGCCGCCTGCAGCCGATGATCGCCAACGTGGCACACATCCTGGGCATCGAACTGCTGGCCTCGGCACAGGGCATCGAGTTCCTGCGCCCGCTCACCAGTTCACCCGCGCTGGAGCAGGCCCATGCGCTGCTGCGCGCGCAATGCGCCTCGATCGCCACCGACCGCTACATGGCACCCGAGATCGAGCGCGCCACCGCCCTGGTGACCGGCGGCGCGCTGTCCGGCGTGTTCCGCTCGATGCAGGGCCTGCCCACGCTGTGGGTGCCGGTTTGAGGCCTGGCCTCCATCGCCTGCTCAGGGTCGGACGGCAATCTCGTTCTTCACCGACTTCACCCCGTTGACATTGCGGGCGATGCCTTCGGCGGTGGACTTCTCGGTGGCGTTCTTGGCGAAGCCCGAGAGCATCACGGTGCCGTTCAGGGTCTCGACACGGATGCTGGCGGCGTCGACGCTCTTGTTCTCGACGAACCGGCTCTTCACCTGGGTGGTGATGGTGGCGTCGTCGATGTAGGCCCCCACCGTTTCCTGCCCACGGTGGACGGCGCAGCCGGAGGCGCCCAGAAGGACCAGTGCCGAAAGCGAGGCGGCCAGGGTGTGACGAGCATTCATGGTGACTCTCCAGTCGGTGGGAAAAGCGGCGGTGCATCCGCCACATGCGGAAGCCCCATTGCCAATCTAGGCGAGCCGAAGCCGACGTTCTGTGCGCTATCGAACGCAGGGCAGCCGGCGACTTGTGCTGGGTCAACCCGGCACCAGGTGGCGCCGGCCTCGCCGCTATGCTGCGGCCTGTCCACGGTTCGGCGGGGGTTTCACATGGCGGCATCGAAATGGCAGCGTTGGTGTCTGGGTCTGGCCTGGGCCGGCGCCACGGCGGCCACGTCGCTGGCGGCTTCGGTGGCCCCGGTGGGCGCCGAGCACGGCATGGTGGTCACCGCCCAGCACCTGGCCACGAAAGTGGGCGTGGATGTGCTGCGCCGTGGTGGCAACGCGGTGGATGCGGCGGTGGCGGTGGGCTACGCGCTGGCGGTGGTCTACCCGGCGGCGGGCAACCTGGGTGGCGGCGGCTTCATGACCCTGCACCTGGCGGATGGCCGCGAGACCTTTCTCGACTTCCGTGAGAAGGCCCCGCTGGCCGCCACGCCCGACATGTTCCTCGGCACCGACGGCCAGGTGGTGCCCGGCCGCAGCACCCGCGGCCACCTCGCCGTGGCGGTGCCCGGCACCGTCTCCGGCCTGGAGCTCGCGCGCAGCCGCTTTGGCAGCCTGCCGCGGGCCACGCTGATCGCGCCGGCGCTGGCCTACGCCGAGAAGGGGTTCGTGCTGGATGCCGGCGACGCGGCCCTGCTGGCCACCGCCACCGACGCCTTCCGCCAGGACCCGGCCAGCGCGGCCATCTTCCTGAACCGGGGCCAGCCCTTCGAGGCTGGGCAGACCCTGGTGCAGCGTGACCTGGCCCGGACCCTGCGCGCCATCGCCCAACGCGGCCCCGACGGGTTCTACCAAGGCCCGGTGGCCACCGCATTGGTGGCCTCCAGCCGGGCCGGCGGCGGCCTGATCCGCCAGGCCGATCTGGCGCAGTACCGCACCCGCGAGATGAAGCCGGTCACCTGCGACTACCGCGGCCTGCGGGTGGTGTCGGCACCGCCGCCCAGCTCCGGCGGCGTGGTGCTGTGCGAGATGCTGCAGGTGCTGGAGGGCTACCCGCTGAAGGAGTGGGGTTGGGGCTCGGCGCGTGCCGTGCACCACCAGATCGAGACCATGCGCCACGCCTATCTCGACCGCAACACCTACCTGGGCGACCCGGATTTCGTCGACAACCCGGTCGAGCGCCTGCTCGACAAGGGCTATGCCGCGCAGATCCGCGCGGCCATCGACCCGGCCAAGGCGGGCGTCTCCAAAGAGCTGCGGCCCGGCGTGCCGCCGCACGAGCCGCAGGAGGGAAACAACACCACCCACTATTCGGTGGCGGACCGTTGGGGCAACGCGGTCTCGGTGACCTACACGCTGAACGACTGGTTCGGCGCCAAGGTCACCGCCGCCGGCACCGGCGTGCTGCTGAACAACGAGATGGACGACTTCACCATCAAGCCGGGCGTGCCCAACCTCTACGGCCTGGTGCAGGGCCAGGCCAACGCCATCGCGCCCGGCAAGCGGCCCTTGAGTTCGATGAGCCCGACGCTGCTCACGCGCGGCGGGCAGCCGCTGATGCTGCTGGGCACGCCGGGCGGCAGCCGCATCATCACCACCTTGCTGCACACCATCGTCAACGTGGTGGACCACGGCATGACGATGCAGGAGGCGGTGGATGCCCCACGCTTCCACCAGCAGTGGCTGCCCGAGCCCACCAACGTCGAGGCCTTCGCGCTGAGCCCGGACACCCGCGAGCTGCTGCTCGCCATGGGCCACCGCTTCGCCGGGCCGCAACCGGCCAACCACGTGGCGGCCATCCTGGTGGGCGCGCCCACGCTGGGCAGCAAGCCGGTCGGGGCGAACCGCTTCTACGGTGCCAACGACCCGCGCCGCGGCACCGGCCTGGCGGCCGGCTACTGAACGCCCACGCCCCGGCCGAAGACCAGCGGCATCAGGTGGCGCGCGGCGCCGCCTTCGCCCAGCAGCACCGCGTTCGCCGGATCGCGCAGCACCATCGCCAGCATGCCGCAGCGCTCGTCGTAGGCCCGCTGCAGCAGGGCGGCGGCGCGCGCGTGTTCGCCCAGCGCTGCCAGTGGCGGCACGTAGAGCGTGGCCTCGCCGGTGCTGGTGCGCGAGCAGATCAATGACGTGTCGATGATGTCCAGCGCCGGTTCGCGCCGGCCCAGGCGGGCAAAGACCCAGGCCTGCACCGTCCACACGAAGGGCGGCGTGTCCGGCCCCTCGCCCAGGCGCCAGGCGGGGGCCTCCATCTCGGGCACCGGTGCCACCTGGGCCCGCATGGCCAGCTCGAAGGCCACCAGCAGCAGCTGGCCAGGGTGCTCGGCGACAGCCGCCTGCGCCTCCGCCACGGCCTCGGCGCCGCGGCCGGCCTGCACCAGCGCACGCGACAGCGTCATGCGCAGCAGGGGCGCGTGGGGCGACAGGCGCCGCGCCGCACGCAATTGCGCCACCGCCCGCTCGGCCTGGCCGGTGAAGAGCAGGTGGCGGGCGTGCACCAGCAGCGTGTCGGCATCCGGCGTGCCGTGCTGCAGGGCCTCGTCGTGGGCGGCGGCGGCCTCGTCGAAGCGCCAGGCCATGTCGAGCAGGGTGCCGCGGGCGCCGGCCAGGCCCGGGGTGGCGGGGTCGAGCGTGCGCGCTTCGTCGAGCACGCGCAGGCCCTCGGCCACCGCGGCGTCGGTGGGCAACTGGCCCCAGCCCACGGCGGCAGCCAGGGCCTCGGCCAGCGCCACCCGGGCCGGTGTGTAGCCGGGTTCACGGCCGCTCAGTTCACGCAGCAGATCGATGGCGCGGCCGATCGCCGCCGGCGTGCGCTGCTGGGCCAGCTGGCGTGCGTGCAAGTAAGCCTCCACCGTGGCCGGGCTCGCGTGGGTGGCGCCAGAGAGGCGGGTGTGGCCCGCCGCGGCCGGCTCGCTCTCCAGCCGGTAGCCGGTGCCATAGACCGACTCGATCGCCAGGCCCCAGGGTGCCAGCGTGCGCCGCAGGCGGCTGATGCTGCGCGCCAGGCTCTCGTCCGACATGCTGCCACCCGGCCAGGCGGCGCCGGCGAACGCCTCCTTGCTGACCACCGCCGGCCGCCGCTGCAGCAGCAGCGCCAGCACCGCGCGTTCCTTGGGGGGCAGCGGCAGCGGGCGGCCATTGGCGGTGGGGAAACCGTCGGGGTCGAGCGCCAGGGCGGCAGGCAGGGGTGGGCGGTTCGGCATGGTCAGGATTCGGTCAAGCTTGCCACAGCCGGGCTGGCTAGGATCGCGGCTTGCACATTCCCACGAGGAGCCCTGGCATGTTGATGCGTACCCCCATGAAGGCCGCCCTGGCCGCCGCCCTGTTGTCCGTTGGCCTGGCCGCACAGGCAGGGACCAAGACCGTCCCGTTGGTCGACACACCCGGACCCGGCGGCATCTTCGGCTACAACGGTTTCGACGTGTTCGTCGAGCAGAAGGTGGCGGCCCGCTTCAGCGTGCCGGACACTGGCGACCACCGGCTGGTGCGCGTCGGCATCTGGTTCATGAACAACAGCGACACCGAGCAGCGCACCGTGAACGTCTCGGTGCAGACCGACGCGCTGGACGAGGGCGGCTCCGAATCGCTGCCCAGTGGCCGCCGGCTGGAGGCCTGGTCGGCCCCGGTGGCGACGGTGGGCTGGAACCCCGTCGAGCAGTTCTTCACCACCGTCAAGGGCCCGCGCCTGAAGGCCGGCCAGAACTACTGGGTAGTGGCCGCGTCGAAATCGCCGCCCTTCGTCGACCCGGTGTGGACCTTCGCCAAGAACGGCAACATGGTCACCACCACCACCTACCAGGGAGCCTGGCAGACGGCCGGCAGCGGCGCCGCACTGACCCTGCGGGTGGACGCCCACCCGGTGGCACCGCTGAACTGAGGGGCGGCTGCCGTCAGGGCTCGCTGGACAGATCCAACGCGCCCGACACCGCGGCCTGGTAGGCCGCGAACACGTCGATGCGGCCGTGGCCGATCATGTTGTTGGGCCACTGCGTGCGCGGCGTGCCGCCGCAGGCCTGGTTCACCGGATCGGTGACGCCGCTGGTGGCTGCGGTGGAGCGCAGCAGGTGCGCCACCACGTTCGGGCGGCCCTTCAGCGCCGGCACCGCCGACATCAGCAGGGCGGCGGCACCGGCCACGTGCGGCGTCGCCATGCTGGTGCCGCTGAGGTTGGTGTAGGTGTTGGGCGGCCACGCCGAGTTGACGTTGACACCCGGGCCGGAGATATCCGGCTTGACCTGTGCCAGGCCGAAGCGCGGGCTGACCAGCACCGGGCCGCGGCTCGAGAAGCCCGCCAGCGCGTCGTTGATGTCGGTCGCGCCGATGGTGAGCGAGGCCGAGTAAGTGGCCGGCGGGTTGGTGATCGAGCTGCAGCCCGGGCCGTTGTTGGCCGCGGCGGCAACGAACAGGATGCCGCCGCTGGTGAGGTTGGCCACCGCGTGCAGGATCTCGTTGCCCACCGTGCAGCCTTCGCCCTCGGTGCAGGTCCAGGAGTTGCTGATCACGTCCGGGGCGCGGTCCGGGTCGGGGTTGTTGTTCTGCAGGTCGGTCGGCGCCAGCATCCACTCCATGCACTCGATGTAGCTGGCCGGCGTGCCGTTGCCGGCGTTCATGTTGCGGCAGCCGATCCACTTGGAGCCGGGCGCAACGCCGATCTGGTGGGTGGCGTGGTCGTCGCCGGCAAAGGTGCCCGCCGTGTGGGTGCCGTGGCCGTTGTCGTCACAGGGCTGCGGCGAGTTCGCCGGGCAGCTGCCGTTGGGGCTGTGGATCGCGTCGTGCCAGCTGTAGTTGTGGTCGGCGCTGCTGCCGTTCCAGCCGCGGTACTGCGATTTCAGGGCCGGGTGGTCCCAGCGGTAGCCGGTGTCCTGCCCGGCGATGACTACGCCCTGGCCGGTGAAGCCAGCGGCCCAGACCAGCGGTGCCTTGATCTTGTCCACGCCCCAGGCGATCGCCTGGGTGCCCTCCGGTGCCGCCGGCGCACGCGCCGTGCTGGGACGCGGCAGCGGCACCGCGATGGCCGGGTTCGGCTCGACCCGGCGGACGTCGCGGCGCGCGGCCAGTTCGGCCAGGTCGTCCGCCGAGAGCTTGGCGTAGACGAGGTTCGCGATCCAGAACGGGTGGTAGGCGATGCCACGCGCGTCGAGCCAGGCGCGCAGGTCACGCTGCTGGGCATCGGCGCGTGCGCGCAGCGCGTCGACCAGCGCACGGCGCCGGGCCTTGTAGTCGGCCCCCGGAGGGAGCGGGGCCAACTCGGGTGCCGCCTGATCCTTCAGCACGATCAACGCCTCGGCCCGCCCGCCGCGCCGCGCCGCCTCGGCGAGATCGGCATTGATCTGCGCACCCATGGCCGAGCCGCAGGCCACGGCCAGCGCGGCCAGCGGCCAGCGGTGCAATCGGAGGTGGGACATGCTCATGGCGTGGGTGCTCCTGGTGGTTGTGCAAGGCCGGCGCGCGCCTCTGCGAGAGGCGGCTTGAAGGCTGTCGATTCTGTGCGAAGCGCAGCCGGAAGGCGCCCGACGACATAGGGGGGGCGAGCGGGCCGCGGGGCCGCGCCACCGGCGCATCAACAGCCGCGCGCTGTCGAGCCCGGGCGCCGCGGTTCAGGCCTTCACTTCGACCACCTGTTCGAAGCCGCCGAAGATCATGCGCTTGCCGTCG
>JADMKA010000054.1 GCA_018780145.1 Vitreoscilla sp.
AGACCACCTGGGCACCCACCGCCTCCAGCCGCTCGGCCCAGTTGATGTTGGCCTCCTCGTCGAAGCGCGCCTTCAGCTCGACCACCACCATCACCTCCTTGCCGCGCCGCGCCGCGTCGATCAGCAGGTCCATCAGCACCGACTTTTCACCGGTGCGGTAGACCGTCTGCCGGATGGCCAGCACGTCCGGGTCTTCCACCGCCTGGCGCAGGAACTCGACCACCGGGTCGAAGCTCTCGAACGGGTGGTGCAGCAGCACGTCGTGCTCGCGCAGGGTGTCGAAGATCGGCCGGGCGCGCGGCAGGCGTGCCTCGGGCCAGGCCGGCTGGTAGGCCGGGAAGCGCAGCCAGGCGCCTGCGGCCAGGTCGTCGGCCTGGTCGATCAGCTGGTTCAGGCGCACCAGGTTCACCGGTCCGTTGACGCGGTAGAGCGCGGCGTCGGGCAGGTCGAACTGTTCGAGCAGAAAGCGCCAGAGCTCCTCCGGGCAGCTGCGCACCACCTCCATCCGGATGGCCTGGCCAAAGTGCCGCGTGGTCAGGCCGCTGCGCAGCGCCTGGCGCAGGTTGGTCACGTCGTCCTCGTCGACCTCCAGATCGGAATCGCGGGTGACGCGGAACTGCGAGAACGACTCCACCGTGCGGCCCGGGAACAGCTCCTCCAGGTGGGCGCGGATCACGCTGGACAGCAGCACGAAGCCCTGCTGCCCGGCGGCGCACGCGCTGGCCGGCAGGCGGATCACCCGCGGCAGCACCCGGGGCACCTTGACGATGGCGATCTGGCTCTCGCGGCCGAAGGCATCGCGCCCGCCCAGGCGCACGATGAAGTTGAGCGACTTGTTGGCCACCTGCGGGAAGGGGTGGGCCGGGTCGAGGCCGACCGGCATCAGCAGCGGCCGCACCTCGCGCTCGAAGAAGGCCTGCACCCAGCGGCGCTGCCCCGGCGTGCGGTCGGCGTGGTTGATGACCTCGATGCCCTGGCGTTGCAGGGCCGGCATCACCTCGTCGTTGAAGATCGCGTACTGCTCGTCGATCAGCGCGTGGGCGGCCGAGGCCACCGCCGCCATCTCGGCGCGCGCGGCGTCGCTCTGCGCAGCGCGGGCGGCCTCCAGCGTGTCGGCGAAGCGCACCTCGAAGAACTCGTCCAGGTTGGACGAGACGATGGTCACGTAGCGCAGGCGCTCCAGCAGCGGCACGTCCTCGCGTTGGGCCTGGGCCAGCACGCGGCGGTTGAATTCCAGGATCGCCTGTTCGCGGTTCAGCAGCGGAAGCGTCGGCGTGGGCAGGGGATCGGTCATGACGCCAGTTTATGAAGGTCTTGTGACGGTTGCATGACCTGTTCGGCCCAGGTTCAGCGTGGCTGGCAGTGCGGAGGGCAGCGTGGCGGGCACTGCGGACGGGGTGGCGGAGGTCGCGACGGCCGGCTGCGGCAGCAAGGCTGCACGGCGGGACCAGTCGATCAGCTCCAGGCGGCCATCGGCATGTTCGGCCAGCGCGGTCAGGCTTTCGACCCAATCGCCGTCGTTGGCATAGAGCATGCCGTCGATCTCGCGCAACTCGGCGTGGTGGATGTGGCCACAGACCACGCCGTGCACGCCGCGCTTGCGGGCCTCGCGGGCGACCGCGGCCTCGAAGTCGCTCACGTAGCTGACCGCGCGCTTGACCTTCAGCTTCAGGTAGCGCGACAGGCTCCAGTACGGCAGGCCGAACTTCGCGCGCAGATGGTTCAGGTAGCGGTTGAGCTTCAGCGTGAACTCGTAGAGCGAGTCACCCACGTAGGCCAGCCACTTGGCGCACTGAATGACGCCGTCGAACAGGTCGCCGTGGGTCACCCAGAGCCGGCGGCCGTCGGCGGTCACGTGGGTGCAGTCCTCCACCACCTCGATGCCGCCGAAGCTGTGGCCCAGGTACTTGCGGGCAAACTCGTCGTGGTTGCCCGGCACGAAGACCACCCGCGTGCCCTTGCGGACCTTGCGCAGCAGCTTCTGCACCACGTCGTTGTGGGCCTGCGGCCAGTACCATCCGCGGCGCAGTTGCCAGCCGTCGATGATGTCGCCCACCAGGTACAGGGTCTCGCACTCGGTGCCCTTGAGGAAATCCAGCAAGGCCTCGGCCTGGCAACCTGGTGTACCGAGGTGGATGTCGGAGATCCACAAGGTGCGAAACCACAGCGGCTCGTCGCCATCCTCGGTCTCGGCAGGCGGCGCGGCGTGCGGTGGCGTGGGCATGGACCAGCATATTTGCCGGTGCCGGTGACACCCGGGTGAACCGGGCATGACGTTTCGGTGAAGCGCCGATTCCTCAACGATGTTCACCAACGCCACCCGCGCAGGGCCTGCCGCCTTGTGAGGCCCCGGTGGCGCAGCGATCATCGGCGCGGCGTTGCCGACCCGGTACGCCACATTGCGTCACGCCCCCCACAAGGAGAGACCCTCTTGACTTCGCATTCCCTTCGCCAGGTGGCCCTCGCCTGCGCCGCCCTGATGGGCTTGGGCATTGCCCAGGCCGGCCCCGCCCAGCACCCCGGTGCCGTGGCGCGTGCCCTGGCCCACCTGCAACCCGCCGAGCGCTCGACAGCGGCCGACAGCTTCGAGGCGCGCGACGTGGTCGTCGACGCCGACGGCAGCGAGCACGTGCGCTTTGCCCGCCGCTTCCAGGGCCTGCGCGTGATCGGCGGCGACGTGGTCGTGCACAGCCAGGCCGGCGGCGCGCTGCGCGGCCTGTCGCGCACCCTCGCCGCATCGCCCGCCCTCGACCTGGCCCCGCGCCTGCGCGCAGCCGACGCCGAGCTGGCCGGCCTGCGCACGGCCAATGTGGCCACCGGTGCCACCGTCCAAAGCGAGCTGGTCGTCTTCGCCCACCAACGCCGCCCGACGCTGGCCTGGGATGTGCTCTACACCGGTGTCACGAAGGCCGGCGTACCCACCGAGCGCCACGTGATCCTGCAGGCCCACACCGGCCAGGTGCTGGACAGCTTCGACGACATCCAGCATGTCGATGCCGTGGGCAGCGGCCAGAGCCTGTTCCTGGGCACCATCGAGATCCACACCGACCAGCTCGACGCGGGCGGCTATGCCTTGCGCGACCTGACCCGCGGTGGCCACAAGGTGATGGACCTGAAGGGCAAGTTCAGCGGCCCGGGTACCTTGTTCGTCGATGCCGACAACCTCTGGGGCGACGGCACCAAGACCAACCGCCAGACCGTCGCGGTGGACGCCGCCGCCGGCCACGCCTACACCTGGGACTATTACCTCAACGTGCACGGCCGCCACGGCATCGCCGACGACGGCGTGGGCGCCACCTCCAAGGTGCACCAGTCGCTGTTCGGCCTGCCCTGGGTCAATGCCTCCTGGAGCGACAGCTGTTTTTGCATGAGCTACGGCGACGGCGACGCCAGCTACTGGCCGCTGGTGGCGGTGGACGTGGCAGGCCACGAGATGAGCCACGGCGTGACCTCGCGCACCGCCGGCCTGATCTACTCGGGCGAGTCAGGCGGCCTCAACGAGGCCACCTCCGACATCTTTGGCACCATGGTCGAGTTCTATGCCAAGAACCCCGCCGAGACGCCCGATTACCTGATCGGCGAGCGCCTGCCACGCGACGGCAGCGGCCCGCTGCGCACCATGATCCAGCCCAGCATCGACGGGGCCTCGGCCGACTGCTGGTACGCCGGCGTCGGTAACCTGGACGTGCACTACTCGTCCGGCGTGGGCAACCACCTGTACTACCTGCTGGCAGAGGGCTCGCAGCCCGTGGGCGGGCCCGCCTCGCCGACCTGCCAGGCCGGCGACACCCGCGTTGCCACCGGCAGCGCGGTGGTCAAGGGTGTCGGCCGACAGAAGGCCGAGAAGATCTGGTACCGCGCGCTGTCGGTCTACATGACCTCCAGCACCGACTACCACGCCGCCCGCGAAGCCACCCTGGCTGCCGCAGCCGACCTCTACGGCGGTGTCGGCTCCAAGACCTGGAACAAGGTGAACGCCGCCTGGTCCGCCGTGAACGTCAACTGACCCGTGAACGGAGCCTGCGGGCTCCGTTCACTCGCCCAGGTAGGCCGCGCGCACCTTGGGGTCATCGAGCAGCTGCTTGGCCGGCCCGCTCATGGTGACCTCGCCGGACTCCATGACATAGCCGCGGTTGGCCAGCGACAAGGCGCGGCTGGCGTTCTGCTCGACCAGCAAGATGGTGGTGCCCTGCTTGTGGATGGTGTCGACCACCTCGAAGATCTTGTCCACC
>JADMKA010000149.1 GCA_018780145.1 Vitreoscilla sp.
TGCTGGCTCCATTACGCCGAACATCGGTGGCTCCATTACGGCGGTCGGTGACAGCAGGGCAATGAGTTTCGGGGTAGCTGCGTGGCGATGCGGGTCCAGGATGGAGGTGCGGTTCAGGGAAGCAATGTCAGACGTGGCTTGCCAGCTCGGTTGAGGTGACGTTGCGGTGCGCTTGGGGAGCGAGTTCATTGCAGGCCTCCCTCGGTCGAGCGGCTGGCGGCGATGCGATCTGCAAGCCACGTATCAACCTCGTAGTCGAGCCATCCCACGGCCTTGGGCCCGAGTTGGACCTGCTTCGGGAACTCGCCCCGGCTGATGCGCTCATACAGCCCCGTCCGGGAGATTCCGACCTTCCTCAAGACGGCGGGAAGTCGAAGGATCGAACCGGTGGCGAGAAAACGCGAATCGTTGGCGGGTCCGTCGTTCTGAGGGTGACCAGTCAGCTTTTCAACATTGGACGGCACCCCGCCGACGCGGTCAACGGCCTGGCGAGGCGAGGTCGCCGCGCTGCTGGTGATCAGTTGTGGAGGAATGCTCGCAGGGATTGCGGGCCGAGCGAAAAGAGCGTGCTTTTTCATAGCTTTCTTTGGTTTCTATCGCACCACCCAACGTGGGTGTTTCTGTGCAAGACCCCAATGCTCGCCTCCACGGCTCGCCGGGTCACCGAAAGAAAATGCTGCGAAAAAGTTTCTACGCTGGAGGACTGGTGGGCGGCAGGCTTAGGCGCAGCGCCTCTGCTGTCTGCCATGTAAAAACCTCAAGGCTACGCTCGGCCGTTTTGACAGCATCGGCAGCCCGCCCACCGTGGAGATCCAGCTTCGCCACCACCAGCGTTTGAGGCAGCGAAGCCCGGTTGGCCAAGGCGAAAAGGTGCAGGTCGAAGTAGGGCAAGTACCTGCTACTGATCCACTGCTGGATCTTGTCCTCGTAGACCCTGTTAGTAGGGTCTGGCCTATGCGGGGACATGGCTTTCAACCACGTTTCGAAGTCCTTCTTGATCTGCGCCTTCGTTGCCAGGAAGTCGACACTGATGTGAGCCCTGAAATCAAAACCGTCGCCCTGTCCAAGGGGCACGGAAAGGTCGTAACAGGCGCTGCCACCAAGCTCCAGCCGCTCAGCGACGTTCACCATGGTCCTCAGCTGCGACACCCGTATAGCCTTCACGGTCGGGGTGTCCGTGCCATGAGGCACCAACGTGCTCGTCGTGGTGGTGTTGAGCGAAGTGGTTGGGTCTCCTTTCAAGATCTGAAGCTGTTTGAGTACATGTTCGTGTGCGCCGACCTCGAGCTGTCGCTTCAGGGCCACTCGGTCGTCAAGGATCTGCAGCCACGCACGCAACCCTAGGCTTCCCAATCGTTCAGCGGAGTACTTGGCAAGATCAAACCAATCCAGGTCATCTTCGGTGAGGGAAGGTGCCTTTGGGCGAGTGGCCATTGCAAATCCTCTCGAACGCATTTTCTTGGGTCGACGACATCGAAGTGCCATGCAGCGCCGCCACAGGCATGGCTACATGTAAACATCAGAATGTTTGGCAGAAGGGCAGAAGTGTTTCGCATCACAACAGAGCTATGTTTCGCTAGGTCTCAAAGATGCGATGTAGCAATCCTCCGAGTGAGTCAAAGGCCAGTGCCTGTTCGGGGAGGCGTCGACCGTGGACATAGGTTCGCCGAACGGTACTTTCGATCACGTGGTTTAGACACTCATCGATGACGTCACCGTGCACGCCGAGGTTGGCCATGGTCGTCGCCGATGTGCGTCTCAAGTCATGCGCCGTCCACTTTCCGCCGGGCAGAGCAAGTGACTGAGTTGCAGCGCTCCGTCCACTCATTCTGGCGGTTGGCTCTCGTTGCCGGTCGCTCAGCTGTTTCCCAAGGGACTTGACGCATACAGGGCCAGTGGAGGTGCTGTTCGGGAAGACCCAAGGTGAGGTGTCCGATATCGCTGCGAGGCGCTGGAGTTGCAGCAGTGCGAAATCGCTGAGATGGATTCGATGATCCCGCTGGTTCTTGGTGCTGGGAAGCTCCCAAGTGCGAGCGCCGATGTTGACAAAACCAACCTTGACATCGCAAGAATCGGCAATCTCACCCAGCAGCTTCCGATCGGTCGCCCTGTCCGACCATGTGCATCCGTAGAGCTCACCTACGCGACAGCCTGAAGCCAAGATCAGCTTGATGGCGCAAATGCTCCTCAGCGACAGCCCTGAACTTGGCAATGCCGCGGCCAGTCGAGTGAGTTCAGCTTCGTCCAGGTATCGACTGCGAAGTACCGACGCGCCGCCCACTTCGCGTTTCGTCACAACGTCAAGTGGATTCCGCTGAATCACCTCTCGTGCCAACGCAAAGCCAAACATCTGCTTGAGATCCGCAAGCAACGTGTTCGCCGTTCTCAACTTGCCCTCCGCCTTGATGGCATCCAGGATCGTCAAGATGTCGGCTTTGGACACTTCGGCAATGGGCCGATCGCCAAGTGTAGGAAAGATTCGTCGTTCGAACTGCTGAAGGGTGTAGCGTCCGCCGTCTCTTCTGCCGAGGCGCCGCCCGTCTGCTCGCAATCGAGGTGCGAGATCGGTCGATGCCCAGCGATCGAAGAGCGCTCGCACTGAAACTCGCCGCAGGCGTTCTGCCTCAGCTGCCTCCTCTCTTTGCACTGCTCGCAGTTGTTCCTCATGCTGCCTTCTCATCTCGGCACTGCGCTCTTGGGCTGCTGCCTGGGCAACATGCTCGAAGTGACCCTTCAGGTCATGTGTGCCGCTTCGATACAGAAGTGAGAGGCTTGTCGCTGCCGTGCGGGCTTGGGCTACCGAAAATGAACTCGTCCCATCTCCCCTGACGCTGAACGGTCCTAGCAGTTGACGGCGCTGGGTACCTGCATACGAGTAGCGAAAGTAGAAGAGCCTTTCGCCAGCGGGCGTAATTCGACCCTGCAACGTTCCCATCCCCCTGCCGAACCCCTCGCTGAGCCAAAGATCCGCCTCGGCCGGGCGGCCTTGCATCGCCTTGTCAGTGATCTTGGTCGTCATCTGCCACTCCGTGTCGCGCAGGTTCCCGTGAGGCTTTGGTGCCTACTTGGTGCCTACATTGCGTTGGCTCAGAGTGTATGACCTTGAATCGCCTTGGACGAAGTGTCCTGACAAGCTATTGATTTATAAGGAGAAAGTTGGCTATTTTCGCTCTGCTTGGACGGCTCTGGAGGTAAATCTCATTGGCTACGAACCAAGGGGTAGTGGGTTCGAATCCTGCCAGCCGCACCACAATAACTAGAACAGAGTCTATGGCTCAGATGCATCAAGCGTCTGGGCCATTTTCTTTTGTCGGCTGGCCTCTGACGCTTGGGTAGCAGCCCATCGACCTGAGCGACCTGGTCGGCGACCCCGCGAACTGCGCTGTGCCGTGATCTGAAGGCCGTTCAGTGCATGTACTCAGGTCGTCGGTTCAAGATCCTTCCCGCGCAGCCGCGCCACCATGAACCCCGCCGCCTGCATCAGGTGCGCGCGCACCAAAGCCTCGGCGCGGTCGCCGTCGCCCTTGGCCACGGCCTTGAGGATGGCCTCGTGCTGGTCCCAGATGTCGCGCGGCTTCTCGTCGCGGATCAGCACCTCGCCCATCACGCGCTGGGTGTAGGTGAGGTGGGTCTCGAGTGCCGGCGAGATCAGCGGGTTGCCCGACAGGCCGTAGATGAACTCATGGAATTTCATGTCGGCGGCGATCATCTTGGCCACCGAGCCGGCGGCCACCGCCTTGCGCCCGGCCTCGATCAGCGCCGGGCCGGCCTTGGCAGCACGCTCCGCGCCTAGCTCCGCCGCGCGGCGCGCGGCCAGGCCCTCGATGGCGGCGCGGATGTCATACATGTGCTGCACGTGGCTCGGATCGAGCGGTGCCACCAGCAGGCCGCGCCCGGGTGCATCCTGCAGCACGCCCTGGTTGCGCAGCAGCGCCAACGCCTGCTGCACCGGCTGGCGCGACACGCCGAGCGCCTGGGCGATCTGCTCCTGGATGATGCGGTCGCCGGGCGCGAAGGCACCGGAGGCGATCTCCTCCAGGATGGCGTCGCGCACCTGCTCGACGAGATTGGGCTGGGTGGTCAGGGTCTTCATGAATGCGGAATGCGGAGTTCCACGTAGTCTAGCCGCGCCTCAGGCCGTGGACATGCGATCGCGCAAGGTTCTGTGCAGGATCTTGCCCGTTGCGGTGCGCGGCATGTCGGTGTCGGCGACGAACTGCACCGACTGCGGCCGCTTGTAGCCGGCGATGCGGCCGCGGCACCACTCGACCAGCTCGGCCTCGGTGGCCACGGCACCCTGGTGCAGCACCACCACGGCGTGAACCGACTCGCCCCACTTGTCGTGCGGCACGCCGACCACGGCCACGTCCTTCACCTTGGGGTGTGCGCCGATCACGCCCTCCACCTCCGACGGATAGACGTTCTCGCCGCCGCTGATGATCATGTTGCTCTTGCGGTCGACGAGGTGGATGTAGCCGTGGTCGTCGCGCCGTGCCATGTCGCCCACCGAGCACCAGGCGCCGCTGAAGTCGCTGGGCCGCCCCAAGGCTTCGGCGCCCCCGTGGGGGGCCGACGCGGCAGGGCCGTGTCCTGGGGGCCACCAGAAGGCCTCGGCGGTCTTCTCTGGGTTCTTCCAGTAGCCGTCGAACACGTAGGGCGTGCGCGAGAAGAGCTCGCCGACCTCGCCGTCGGCCACTTCCTGGCCGTGGGGGTCGAGCAGGCGGATCGGGCCCGAGCCGGTCCACTCGCGGCCGACCGAGCCCAGTTTGTCGATCTGCTCGTCGGGGCGCAGCAGCGTCACCCAGCCGGCTTCGGTGGAGCCGTACAGCTCGTACAGCTTGCCGTTGTGGAAGTGCTCGAGGATGGCGAGCTTGGTCTCGCGCCGCGCCGGCGCGGAGGAGATCATCAGCTTTTCGACCCGGCTGACGTCGTACTTCGCCTTCACGGCAGCGGGCAGCCCGAGCATCATGATGTAGTGCGTCGGCACCAGCGAGGTGAAGGTGACCTTCTGGCTGGCCAGCGTGGACAGCAGCGCCTCGGGGTCGAAGCTGCGGCGGTCGTCGATCACGCAGGTGGCGCCCAGGTGCACGAAGGTCTGGCTGAAGTACAGCGAGTTGGCGTGGCACATCGGCATCACCAGCAGGGCGGTGTCGTCACGTGTGAAGTGCATCTCCAGCGCGGTGGCCAGCGCGATCAGCGCGCTGCCCTCGTGGCTGCGCATCGCACCCTTGGGCTTGCCGGTGGTGCCCGAGGTGTACATCAGTGCGCTCATGTCCGCCGGGCGCACGTCCACCGCGGGCGTCGCGTCGCTGGCGGCATCGATGAGCGCTTCGTAGCCACGCCAGCCGGCGGGCAGCTCGCGGCCGAAGGCGATGTAGGCGCCGTGCAGCACCGGCAGTTCGCTGCGCACCGGATCGATGCGGTCGGTCAGCTCGTCCTGCGCGATCACCGCGCGGGCCTCGCTGTGCTGAACGATGTAGGCGATCTCCGGCGGCGTGAGGCGGAAGTTGATCGGCACCGCCACCAGCCCCGCAGCCGCGAGCGCCGCATAGGCCTCCATCCACTCGGCGCAGTTGTAGGCCAGCAGCGCGACGCGGTCGCCCTTGGCCAGGCCCAGGCCGAGCAGGGCGTTGGCCAGGCGGTTGGCGCGTGCGTGCCACTGCGCATAGCTGAGGCTGCGGCGCGAGTCGCGCACGGCCAGCTTGGCGGGCGTGAGGCGGGCGTGGGTGGCCACGGCGTCGGCAAGGGTGAGCAGGTGGTTCATGGCTGGGCTCCGTCGATTCCGATAGTTTAGAACTCTGAATTCAGAAAACATCCGTGTAATCCCTGATTTTAGCACTCTGAATTCAGAATGCTATACTGCGGCATCCGAGGAGACACCCGCCATGAGCACACCCACCGTCACCGAAAAGAGCGCTGCCGCGCTGATCGCCCGATTCCTCAAGGCACGTGGCGTCGACCGCTTGTTCGCGCTGTGCGGCGGGCACGTGATGCCGACCTGGATGCGCCTGGACGCCGAGGGCATCCGCATCGTGGACGTGCGAGACGAACGCGCTGCCGTCTACATGGCGCATGCCCACGCCGAGTTGACCGGCGGCCTCGGCGTTGCGCTGGTCACGGCCGGCCCAGGCGTCACGAATGCCATGACCGGCATCGCCAACGCCCATGTGTCGCGGGCGCCGGTGCTGGTCCTGTCAGGCACGCCGCCGCGTGCGCAGGAGAACCGAGGCGCGCTGCAGGACATGTCGCACATCGCCTTTGTCGCGCCGCTCACGCGCTACGCCCGCACGGTGCGCGAGCCCGATCTGGTGCTGCAGGAGTTGGACGAGGCGGTGGCACGGGCGTTCGGCCAGGGCGGCGAGCCGGGGCCGGTGTTCCTCGACTTCCCGGTCGACACATTGCGCGCCGAGGTCTCGGCGGCCGTGCAACTGCCTGAACGTTTCGTGCCGACGCCACGCTCGCGGCTGTTGCCAGACCCCGAGTCGGTGCGCCAGGCTGTCGATCTGCTGTGGAGCGCCAAGCGCCCGCTGGTGATCTCCGGTCGAGGTGCGCGGGGCGCCGGCGCCGAGCTCCGCCAGCTGCTCGACCGCACCGGCGCGCTCTACCTCGACACCGGCGAGAGCCGCGGCCTCGTGGGCGACGACCACCCGGCCGTCGTCGCGGCGATGCGAGGCGCGGTGATGCAGCAGGCCGACCTGATCGTCACGCTCGGCCGCAAGCTGGACTTCCAGCTCGCCTACGGTTCGCCGGCGGTGTTCGGCGAAGCGAAGTTCCTGCGCATCGCCGACACCGCCGCCGAACTGCGCGACAACCGGCGCGGCGCGGCGGAGATCCTGGCCACGCCAGCCGAGGCGTTGCGGGCCATCGTCGCCACTGCGGGCGACCGCGCCCCCGCCACCGACCGCGCCTGGGCGGCCGAGACACGCCGGCAGCACCTCGCCCGCGCCGACAAACTGGCAAGCTCCATGGCCACTGCCGCACCGGGCAGCGACGGCCTGATGCACCCGAACCGCCTGGTCGCCGCACTGCGCGATGCGCTGCCGGCCGATGCGGTGGTGGTGGCCGATGGCGGCGATTTCCTCAGCTTCGCGCGCGTCGGCCTGCCCGCGTCGACCTACCTGGACCCTGGCTCGCTGGGCTGCATCGGCGTGGGCACGCCCTTCGGCGTGGCGGCCGCGCTGGCCTGCCCGGGCCGGCTGGTGCTCGTGGCCACCGGCGATGGTTCGTTCGGCTTCAATGCGATGGAGATCGACACCGCGGTGCGCCACCGCGCACCGGCGCTGATCGTCGTCGCCAACAACGGCAGTTGGGCCATCGAGGTGCGCGACCAGCAGGAGACGCACGGCAAGGTGGTTGGCACGCGGCTGCAGTTCGCCGACCATGCAGCGATGGCGCGCGCCTTCGGTGCCTTCGGCGAGCGTGTCGAGCGCGCAGAAGACTTGCCGGCAGCGATCGCGCGCGCCAAGGCGGCACTCGCCGAAGGCCGGCCCGCGGTGCTGGACGTGCTGGTCACGCCGGAGGCGGCGTCGTCGGACGCCAAGTCGGGTCTCGCCTGGGTGCCCGATCTGCAGCCGCTGGCCGCCTGGGACGACGCCGAGCGCGCGTGGAGAGCGCGCGCCTGAACACGAGGAAACTGCCATGATCGACTTCAGCCTCTCGCCCGCGCTGGCGGATCTCCAGGCGCGTGTGCGCCGCTTCATTGCCGAGCAGGTGATCCCGCTCGAAGGCGACCCACGCCAGGGCGCGCACGGCCCCGAGGAACCGTTGTGCGCAGAACTGACAGACCGTGCGCGCCGCGCCGAACTGCTGTCGCCACACGTCGCGCCGGATTGCGGGGGCCTCGGCCTCAAGCACGTCGAGCGCGCCGTGGTCTTCGAGGAGGCCGGCTTCTCGCTGCTCGGCCCAGTGGCGCTGAACGTGTTCGCACCCGACGAAGGCAACATGCACCTGCTCGAAGCCGTGGCCACGCCGGCGCAGAAGGAGCACTGGCTGAAGCCGCTCGCCGCGGCGCAGATCCGCTCCTGCTTCTGCATGACGGAGCCGGCCCCCGGCGCGGGCTCCGACCCGAACATGCTGGCCACCACCGCCGTGCCGGATGGCGAGCACTTCGTGATCAGCGGTCGCAAGTGGTTCATCACCGGCGCCGATGGCGCGAGCCTGGCGATCATCATGGCGCGCGTGCCCGAGTTGGGCGCGACGATGTTCCTCGCTCCGATGAGTTCGCCGGGCATCGTGCTCGAACGCAACATGGACACGTTGGACCGCTGCTTCCCAGGCGGTCACGGCGTGGTGCGGTTCGACGGCCTGCGCGTGCATCGGGACGACATCCTCGGCGAGATCGGCCAGGGCTTCCGCAACGCGCAGGTGCGGCTGTCGCCGGCGCGCCTCACCCACTGCATGCGCTGGCTGGGCGCGGCGCGCCGTGCGCACGAGGTGGCGACGGCCTATGCGCGCGAGCGGCACGCGTTCGGCAAGCCGATCGGCCAGCACGAGGGCGTGGGCTTCATGCTGGCCGACAACGAGATGGATCTGCACGTCGCACGCCTGACCACGCTGCAGGCCGCCTGGGTGCTCGACCAGGGCGGGCTCGGGCTGCACGAATCGAGCCGTGCCAAGGTCATCGTCTCCGAAGCCGTGTGGCGCGTGGCCGACCGCTGCGTGCAGATCCTCGGCGGGCAGGGCACCACCTCGGAGACGGTGGTCGCGCGCATCTTCGCCGACATGCGCGCCTTCCGCATCTACGACGGCCCGTCGGAGGTGCACCGCTGGAGCATCGCCAAGCGCATCCTGAAAGGCCTGGTGTGATGGCACTGCCCGACTTCCACCTCGGTGGGCGCACGGCGCTCGTGACAGGCGCCTCCAGCGGCCTCGGCCGCCATTTCGCGCGCACGCTGGCTGCCGCCGGTGCGGCGGTGGCGGTGGCGGCGCGGCGTGTCGACAAGCTCGACTCGCTGGTCGACGAGATCGTGCGGGAGGGCGGCAGCGCGCGGGCCGTGGCGCTGGACGTGAACGACGCCGCATCGGTGCGTGCCGCCTTCGACGCCATCGCCGCCTGGCGCGGTGCGCCCGACGTGATCGTCAACAACGCGGGCGTTGCCGTGTCGCGCCCGCTGCTGGAGCTCGCCGGCCACGGTATCCGCGTCAACGCGATCGCGCCAGGCTACGTGGCCACCGAGCTGAACCGCGACTTCCTCGCCTCGAACGCCGGCCAGCGCCTGATGGCGCGCATCCCGCAGAAGCGTTTCGGCGACCCCGCCGATCTCGATGGCCCGCTGCTGCTGCTGGCCAGCGAGGCCGGCCGCTTCATGACCGGCAGCGTGATCGCGGTCGACGGCGGACACCTGGTGAGCAGCCTGTGAACGAGACCGATCAAGCCCGGCTCTCCGACTGGCTGCGCGCGAACGTGGCTGGTTTCCGCGGCGGCGCGCGCCTGCAGCCCCTGGCCGGCGGGCAATCCAACCCGACCTACCGCGTCGACGCAGGCGAGCACCGCTGGGTGCTGCGCCGCAAGCCGCCGGGCGTGCTGCTGGCCTCGGCGCATGCGGTGGACCGCGAATACCGCGTGATGGCCGCGCTGGCCGGGACCGACGTGCCGGTGCCGCGCGTGCATGCGCTGTGCGAAGACCCGGCCGTGATCGGCTCGACCTTCGTCGTGATGGATCTGGTCGAGGGCCGCGTGTTCGTCGATCCGTCGCTGCCCGGCATGGCACCCAGCGAGCGCGATGCGATCTATGCCGCGATGGCGCGCACGCTGGCCGCCATCCATCGTGTGGACGTCGCGGCCGTCGGGCTGTCGGGTCACGGCAAGCCGCAGAACTACCTCACCCGGCAGATCGAGCGCTGGACGCGCCAGTACCGCGCCAGTGAGACCGAGCGCATCGAGGCGATGGAGCGCCTGATCGAATGGCTGCCCGCGCACCTTCCACCCGGGCTGGACGACGAACCCGGCACGCTGGTGCATGGCGACTACCGGCTCGACAACCTGATCTTCCACCCCACCGAGCCGCGCGTGCTGGCGGTGATCGACTGGGAGCTGTCGACGCTCGGCCACCCGTTGGCCGACCTGGCCTACCACCTGATGGCCTGGCGCGTGACGCCCGACGAGTTCCGCGGCCTCAAGGGCCACGACCTCGCGGCGCTCGGCATCCCCGACGAGGCGGCCCACCTGGGGCACTACCTTGCCGCCGGCGGGCGGGCGCCGGGCGATCACCTCGACCTCCTGATGGCCTTCAACATGTTCCGCATGGCGGCCATCCTGCAGGGCATCCTCGCGCGCTCGCTGCAGGGCAACGCCGCAGCCGCCGACGCGCGCACCACCGGCGAGCGTGCGCGGCGCATGGCCGAGGCCGGCTGGCGCCAGGCGCAGGCCCACGCCTGAGGCGGCGTGCCGTGCAGCACATCCTCGCGGTCACCACGCCGTTCTTCGCGCTGGTGCTGCTCGGCTGGGTGGTGGTGAGGCTGCGCGTGCTGCCGCTGGACACCATCCCGGGCTTCAACGGCTTCGTGCTGTTCTTCGCGCTGCCGTGCATGCTGTTCCGCTTCAGCGCGGCCACGCCGATCGCGCAGCTGCTCGACGGCACCGTGGTCACCGTCTACCTTGCCAGTGCCGCGGTGATGGTGGCGCTCGCGGTGTTCGTGGCGCGGCGCCGCGCCCTGCGCTGGAACGACGCGGCCTTCGCAGCGCTGGTCGGCGCCTTCCCGAACAGTGGCTTCATGGGCGTACCGCTGCTGGTGGCCCTGCTCGGCCAGGCGGCGGCGGCGCCGGCCATCGTCGCGCTCGCGCTCGACATGGTCGTCACCACCTCGCTGTGCATCGCGCTGTCGCAGCTCGGCCATGCGGACGGCGATGCCCGCTCTGCGGTGGCACGCGCGCTGCGCGGCATGCTGGGCAACCCGCTGCCGTGGTCCATCGCGCTGGGCACGCTGTCTTCAGCCACCGGCGTGCAACTGCCGGGGCCGGCGTCGCACGCGGTGGAGATGATGGCGACCGCAGCCTCGCCCGTGGCGCTGTTCGCGCTCGGTGCGATGCTGGCGCGCGGCCAGATGACGGCGAGCGCGGTGCCGCGTTCGCGGGAAGCCGGCGCGGTGGTGGCCATCGTCGCCCACAAGCTGATCGTGCATCCGCTGGTGCTGTTCGGTGCCGGCGCCATCGCCATCGCCGCCGGCATGCCGCTCGACCCCTTCGCGGCGGTGGTGCTGGTGCTCGTGGCCGCGCTGCCCAGCGCGAGCAACGTGCCCATCCTGGCCGAGCGCTTCCAGGCCGACGCCGGCCGGCTGGCGCGCGCGGTGCTCGTCAGCACCATCGGCGCTTTCGCCAGCTTCAGTGCGCTGGTGGCCTGGTTCGATGCGCCGGCGCGGGCGCCGCAGCACGTCGTGCCGCCGGCGCGCTGAACCCACCAGCGCCGGCGCCTGAGCAGGCACCGTTTCTCCTTCGGCAAGGCCGCCTTGTTGAGAGATGAATTCAGAGTTCAGGGATAACTCCAGATGGGGAACTCTGAATTCAGAGGACAGCAATTCACAGCTGTTCGAAGGAGTGTTCATGACCCGTTGCGCCGTTCCCATGGCCCCCTGTGGCTGCAGCGCCGCCGCGTCATCCACATCGCCGCTGTTGGCCTGGCCGCCCCGCTGGCCGTGGCCACGCGCCCGGCCATCGCCGCGCTCAGCGGTGATCGCCTCGTCGAGGAGGACGCCGAAGGCGCGCCGCAGCCGCTGCGCGTGGCCGACCTCAAGCCCGGCAAGCCGATGCTGGCCTATCCGTTCGACACCAAGACCGGCAAGCCCCGCGACGAGACGCGGCTGAACAAGATCGTGCTGGTGCGCCTGCCGGAGGCCGACATGACGCCCGAGACGCGCGCGCGGGCCGCGACGCCGGTCCGGATCGACACGCGATGGATCTGCTCGAGCTGGCCGACGAACGCGGCTGGCAGCGCTTCGGCATCGTCTCCCACGACGTCGGCTCCTTTGTCGCCCAGGCGCTGGCGCGGTGCGCGCCGCAGCGCGCGACGGGGCTGTTCTTCTTCAACTGCGCCTACCCCGGCATCGGCGCGCGCTGGGTGGCACCACGCCACCTCGGCGAGATCTGGTACCAGTTCTTCCACCAGCTGCCCTGGGCCGCAGAGATGGTCGGCTCCTCGCGCGAGGCCTGCCGGATCTACCTTCGCCACTTCCTGTCGCACTGGTCGCACCAACAGGGCTGGATCGAGCCCGAACTCGACACCTGGGTTCACCACTTCATGAAACCGGGCCGGCTGCAGGGCGGCTTCAACTGGTACGGCAGCGTCCACGATGCGCGCCTGGCGGTGATCGAGGGGCGCACGCCGCCGGCCGCGCCCATCGGCCTGCCCACGCGGGTGCTGTGGGGCGCGCACGACCCGGTGCTCAAGGCTGAATGGGCCGATCGGCTGCCCGAGTTCTTCACCCACCTGCAGCTCGACGTGCAGCCCGACGCCGGGCACTTCGTGCACCTCGAGCAGCCCGACATCGCGGCCGAGACGATCGCAGCCTTCTTCGAGCGCCCTGCCGCACATTGAGCAGCCCATGGCCGACGACATCGTCATCGAAGAATACGGCGCACCGGAGGTGATGCGTCTGCGCGGCGTCGATGTGCCCGCACCCGGCCCCGGCCAGGTGCGCCTGCGGCACACCCACATCGGCGTGAACTTCCACGACGTCTACGTGCGCAACGGCCTGTACCGCACGCTGGCGCTGCCCGGTACGCCGGGCATCGAGGGACTGGGTGCTGGTGCAGGCAGCGGCCGGCGGCGTCGGCCAGCTGCTGAGCCGCTGGGCCGTGCACCTCGGCGCCAAGGTGATCGGCACCGTGGCGCATGCCGGCCAGGCGGAGGCGGCGGAGCGCGCCGGCTGCACGCGGGTGCCGGACAGCCGGCGCGACGACCTGGTGCGGTGTGTGCGCGAGGCCACTGGCGGCGCCGGCGTGCTCGCCGTGGCCGCTCCGCGCCACTTCGCGCTGGCTGCCGCCGCGCAGGCACACCGCGTGCTTGAGGCCGAAGGTGCGACGACGCCGCTGTTGCTGGTGCTCTGAGAGTCCGAGAGTCATTCTTTGCCTTGCCGAAACTGGCACGCGACTGGCTGCGCTGAGGAGCTCACGACACGACGTGAGCTTGACGCAGTCAGCGTGGGTGCGTCGGAGTGCAGATCACTCAAGAAGTCGGGCGACATGCCGAAAACATGACACCCAGCCCCTCCAGGGCCAGGCGTTGCGGCGGTGGGCATCATCCGTGCAGCGATTCAACCATCGACCTGGGACTTGCGCTCCGATGACAGACGACAAGCGCGAAGCGATCAAAGCGGCCATTGCGGACGCGCTGGATCGGCGGCGTGGTTTGCGCAAATCGCTGAGCGTGCCGGCCGGCATGGTGGTGGCTGGCAAGCAGCTGACAGCCCGCACCGTCGACATCGGCGTGGGCGGCCTGGCGATCGAGGTCGATGAGGCCCTGCCTGCCAAGGCCGAGTGCCACATCGTGTTCAACCTGCCTGTCGAGGGCCGCGGCCACACGCTGCGCTTGCAGGCCACTGTCGTGCATGCCATGCGCAACCGCGCCGATGGGTTCAAGGTGGGCCTTGCACTGATGAACGTTTCGGCAGAGAACACCCGCCTGATCGAGCGGTTTCTCGCGTAGCCAAGGCGGCCCGCATGCGGGCCGGAGATCAGACCCGGCGCGAGCCGCGGAAGCCCCTGGCGGCGTAGTACGACGGTGCGCCGTTGTGATAGACGAAAACCTTGCCATAGCGCCGGTCGCAGAAGAGGGCGCCGCCGAGGGCCCGCACATCCGCCGGCGTCTCGATCCAGCTGGAGGTCTTGGTGTCGAACTCACCGAGCGCCTGCAACGCCCGGTACTGCGCCTCCGTCAGCAGCGCGATGCCCATGGATGCCGCCGTTTCAACGGCGCTGGTCTCGGGCGCGTTCTCCTTGCGCGCCAGCCGCGCCGCAGCGTCGTAGCAGGCGCTTCGGCGCCCGGCCGGGCTCTCTGCGGAGCAATCACAGAAGGTGACCTGGCCAGACGCGGCGTCTCGGCCCACGACATCCGGCTCACCACCAGTGGCCTCCATCGCTTGAAGCGACCGGAGCGCATCAGGATCGCCTTCGAGCCTGGCCTGCACGTCTGCCCACGCGATGCCGGCATGCCGGTGCATGTTCGTGTCGAAGCGCGCCTTCAGCACTCGAAGCAGGTCGTCGTCTTCCTTCTTCATGGTGGCGGAGTATGCGACAGCGGGGCGGGTGATGGGGTGTGCCCGACGACGGGATGTGGAGCGACGAGTGGCGTGATTTCAGCAACCCGCACAACGTGACCGTGCAACCGAGCAACCGGCTTGGCATCCCCGTCGGTTCACGCGGGCAAGCCACAGTGCCCGCAGAATAGTTCTTGGGGTAAAAAGGCTGATACCCGCCGACGTGCCCAGCCCAAGAGCGGTCGAACCACAGAGGGAGCGAAAAATGCCGAAGAACGCCATGAAGTTGGCTGTCGCCGTGACGTCAATCTTGGCGGGAGCCTCCGCCCAGGCTCACGAATACAAGTTCACAGTGCTACCGTTTCCGGGAGGTGCGAGCATCTTGGCCAACGGAGTCAACAACCAAGGGCAGGTCGTCGGGAATGCCTATGACCAGAATGGCACCGACCAGGCCGTTGTGTGGCACTGGGGGGTGCAGACTGTCCTTCAAGGACTTGGAGGCTCCAGCAGGCCCTTCGCCATCAATCGCCACGGTCAATCAGTTGGTTATTCATACAACCCGAACTACGGTTTCCAAGCCGTACGCTGGGATGGAGCGATCCCGACTGTGCTCGAACTTCCTCCTGGGTATTCGGCAGTGTCGGCGGTAGCAATCAACGCACACGGCCAAGTGGCGGGGAACGCCGAGGTCCTCAACCATCCATCGCACGCGGTGAGGTGGGGTGCCCATGGCCGGGCGGTCATTCTCGACAGTCTTGGTGGCTGGCAGAGTGTTGCCAGTGGCATCAATCGAGACGGCGATGTCGTGGGGTTCATCTGGCGTCCAAATGGGTCTGATGAAATGAAGCCCGTCGTCTGGCATGGCAGCGTGCCGACCTTTCTCGACGTGCTCTACGCGACTCAATGCTGCAACCAGGCGTCTGCCATCAACGACAGGGGGCAAATCGTGGGCTGGTCGTCAGTTCCAGGTGGCGGGACAGTTCAGGCTGTCGTGTGGAACGGGACCAAGCCGACCGCCCTGCAGGCGCTCAGCGACGCCGACAACGCTCTGGCCATCAACAACATGCAGCAGGCGGTCGGCACATCGGATGCAGGTTCCGTCGGCCGAGCTGCACTGTGGAACCTCACTACAGGCGAAGGTGTCGACCTCAACACCTACCTCACTGTCGCACAACGACGCGCCGGCTGGACGCTCACTTCAGCACGCGGAATCAACGATCGAGGAGTGATCGTTGGCTTCGCGTTCAATCAGAAGACTTGGTCCAACGTCGCCTTTCAGCTCGCTCCCACCTCGGAACCCTGACGCGGCCGGCCGGCGCATCACTCAGTCGATTGCCGCAGATGACCGCCTGAGGCTCGTTGCGGACGCTGGAAGCTGGACATCGAGCGGCCACTGTCGGGCACTGCGGGCGTAACCGCGCGATGGTCACCTGATCGGTGACTCTCGGCCCGTTGCCGACCTTCAAGGAGCGAGTCACGGACCCCGGGTTAGCCTGAGTCAACATCCCTAAAGTGTGATCGTTAGGCTGCACCTCCTGGCTTACCATCCCGGAGGCAGCACCAGACTTTCGAAGTGTCTGCCGCTCGATATTCAACCAGGAGGAAACCATGACCCAAGCACCTCGCGCGCGCCTCGTTCGGCGCGCGTTCGTACTGGCATGCGCTGTCTCGCTCAATGCACATGCCGCCACCGAGGCGGTGGCTGACGAAAAGATCGTTCATCTGGCCGACTGGGCGACGCACAACGGCAATGCGCGCCACACTGGTTATGTACCGATGATCACGAAACCTGAAACCTTCTTCGTGAAGTGGAAGAAGAAGCTGAAGGTGTCGGGCGCTCTCAACATCGCGGCCACCGGTGGCGGCAACGCCTATGTGTCCGACCAGGTGTACTTTCAGACGGGTCACCTGTATGCACTGTCTCTGGCAGACGGCTCCATCGTGTGGTCCCACGAATTCACCAGCAACACTTTTGGCGGCATACCTTCCATGCACGCGCCGGCGTTCCACAACGGCATGGCGGTGGTCAGCACGGGCGGCCATGAAGACGCTGCGCTCTGGGGCTACGACGCCGCCACCGGTGATCTGAAGTTCCGCTCGCAGATTTCTGCGCAATGGGAAACCTACTTGGCGCCAACGCCCTTCGCCAATACGCTGTACATGAACGGGGGCTACTATGGCGGCGCCTACGGCTTCAATTCGCGCAACGGTGGGCAGCGCTGGTTCACGGGGCTCGATCAATACGACCACTGGACGCCTGCCGTCGACAACGACTACGTTTACGCCTACACCACCCATCTGGACGTCCTGGATCGCCGCACCGGTGCCATCGTGAAAACGATCGCCGATCCCGGCTTTGAATGGTGGGGCTACAGCGTTGGTTGCGCACCGGTGCTGGGTGACCAGGGTGAGGTGCTGGTCACGAACGCCCACCGGCTGGTGAGCTTCGACCTTGCGACCAACTCGATCAATTGGGTGCAGCCAGTCGACGCGGGGTACTACGCTCTGAACCAGATCTCGCTGGCCAACGGCATCATCTACTACGGCAAGGGCAACTTCGTCACCGTTCGCAAGGAGTCCAGCGGAAAGCAAGTCGCGCTTTGGCAAGCGCCTGCTGGAGCCACGATAGAGAGCGCCGTCGTCGTTACCAAGAACCTATTTTTCGTGAGCACCGACGCCGGCACGTATGCCGTCGATCGCGAAGCGCTGACTGGCTTCGTATGGAAGAACGCGTCGCATGGCCAGCTCTCCCTTAGCCGGGAAGGCGTACTGCTGATCACCAGCGCCGATGGCGTCGTGACTGCGGTGCAGGTAGGGAGTTGAGCGCACTTGCGTTTGCCGGCCGCCGTCTCTGTGAGGTGGCGGCTGGCTTGCCCAGTGCTGCGAACCATCGTGCGACCGAGCCTATGCCGAACGTGGGCTGACTGCTCCTGGCCGAGGCGGCGCTGTCAGCAGGGGCTGGAAGGCGAAAGGTCGGGGCAGACTGGGTGCGGGCGTTCAGATTTCCGAGTCGACGGTCGGCTCGAACCAGAACCTGCCAGCAAGCGTGAGTGCACCGGCCACCGTCCGCACACGCTGCATTCCTGTCCGTCGGGTCGCCATGGCGAAGATCGTGCTTGGTCGGTCCCGCTCAATGGATTGAATTTCATGACACTTCCCAGCGCCAGGGCCTCGTCGCCGCCTACAACCCCCTCGCCATAAACCGCCAAACCCCCATCAACGCCACCGGCGCCTCGCTGCCCGCATAGGGCGCGCAGTCGGTGAACCCCGCCGCGGCATAGAGCCGGTGCGCGGCATGCATGAACGGCGCCGAGTCCAGCACGGCCGTGTCACAGCCGAAGGCCCGCGCATGGCCGATCAGCCGCTGCAGCATCGCTTCGCCCAGGCGCAGGCCGCGGTGGCTGGGGCGGACGTAGATGCGCTTGAACTCGGCGGTGCGGGGGGCGATGCGCCGCAGGCCGCACAGGCCGGCGAGGGTGCCGCCGTGCTCGACGAGGTAGAACACGCCGTCGGGTGGCTTCTTGCCGTACGTCGCATCGAGTTTCCTGGCGACATAGTCTTCCACCGACCAGGGTGGCGGGGCGGCGCCGGTGGTGGCCAGCAGGTGCGCGGCGATGCCTTCGCTGACCCAGCGCATGTATTCGACGGTGAGGCCAAGCACCGCGGCCCGGTCCACGCTGAGATCGATCTGCCGGAACTGCGGTGCGGGGGTGGGCGGCGTGGAGGTCATGCGGCACTCTAGCCCGGCGGTGTGGCCTGGCACTCGAGCGCCTCAATCTCCCTGCAGATTTGCCCGCGAGCATCGGGGCGTCCCATGAAGACAGTGCAGCGGTCCGCCATGCAGCGCGTTGCACGCCCCCGATCTCCTCGAGCCGATGGCCCTGCCAGAGGATGGAGCGCGGCAAACAGCGCTTTGCTTCCTGCAATCAGCTACAGAAAAAGCGGGAGAATGTCACCGCAGTAGAAGATGAGGGGCTGGAGGGTTCGATCATGAAACGAATTCTGATCCTGTTCACGGCCGCGATCCTCGCACTGGCCCCGGAGTTCGCCCGTGCCGAGACTCAGGTGAATGGCCGCGGCAGCGTTCTCATCCTTCACTCCTACAGCCCGGATTTCGCTTGGACTCGCTCCCAGCAGGCGGGCATCGATGCCGTCTTCACACCGCTCGCCGCCAAGTACGACTTGCGCATCGAGTATCTGGACGCGGTCTACCACCCGGAGCTGGTCGACAGCCCAGTCGTCCTCGACCTCCTCCGCGCCAAACTCGGCGGCATGCGCTTCCGAGCGGTCTTGACCACGGACAACGTGGCCTTCAACTTCGCTCGCAAGCACCGCTTTGATCTCCTGCATGGCGCCCCCATCGTTTTCACTGGCTTGAACGGGTACCAGGACTCGATGCTCCGCGGCGAGAAGGGCATCACCGGGGTCGCTGAGGACACGGACATGCGCGGCACCGTGAACCTGATCCTGCAACTCAGGCCGGAGACCAAGCGCATCGTCTTTCCCGGGATGATGGACGACTTCACCTACCGCGCCAGCAAGCCGTCGGTCGAAGCGTTCTTTCCCTCGCTCCCACGCCCGGTCGAAGCCGTCTTCCCCGAGTACCCGCACATCGATGCCGCGGTTGAAGACCTGCGCAAACTCCCTCCCGACTCCGCGATCATCGTGATGTCCACCTTGCGCACCCGCGGTGGCGAGGGTGTCACGAGCCAGCGCGTGGTCGAGGTGCTGTCTGCGTTGCCGGTGCCTGTCTTCACGAGCTGGGACTTCACGCTCGGTCACGGCGTCGTGGGCGGGAGCGTCATCGGCGGGGTCGAGCAGGGGCGCATTGCGGCAGAGATGGCCGTGCGCGTTCTCGATGGCGAGCCCCCGGAGTCCATGCCGGTGCATCGCGGGGTGGGCAAGACCCAGGTCTTCGATCACCGGCAGCTGGTCCGGTTCGGCATTCCGGCGTCACGGCTGCCGCCCGAGGCCACGATCCTGTTCATGCCGGAACGCACCCTGCGCATCTCGACGGAGGCGGCCTGGATCGCCGGCGGGTCGTTCATCGCGCTGCTTGCGATGACCTTCTCGCTGATCCTCTCGGTGCGACGGCGGCGCCGCTCCGAGATGCAGGTCCTGACGCTCAACCAGGAGCTCGAACAGCGCGTTGCCGACCGCACGGCCCAACTGGCCGAAGCGCAGCAGCGTGCCGACGCGGCGAACCAGGCCAAGAGCGACTTCCTGGCCAACATGAGCCACGAGATCCGCACGCCGATGAACGCCATCCTCGGCATGACGCACCTCGCCTTGCAAAGCGGGCTCACCGCGCGCCAGCGGAACTATGTGCAGAAGGTCCACAACTCGGCCGAGTCGCTGCTGGGCATCATCAACGACATCCTCGACTTCTCGAAGATCGAAGCCGGCAAGCTCGACATCGAGCAGGTGGACTTCAACCTCGCCGACGTGCTCGACAACCTGGCCAACGTGGTGGGCATGAAGGCCGAGGAAAAGAACCTGGAGCTGCTGTACCTGGAGCCGCCGGATCTGCCGACTGCGCTGGTCGGAGACCCCTTGCGCCTCAGCCAGGTGCTGTTGAACCTCGCCAACAACGCCGTCAAGTTCACCGACCAGGGCGAAGTGTCGCTGGTGCTGCAGATCGCCGGGCGCGGCGATGACTGGATCGACCTGCGCTTCGAGGTGCGCGACACGGGCATCGGCATCGAGCAGGTGCAGCGCGAGCGCCTTTTCCAGCCCTTCGAGCAGGCCGACACCTCCACCAGCCGCCGCCATGGCGGCACAGGGCTGGGCCTCGCCATCAGCCGGCAGCTGGTGTATCTGATGGGTGGCCAGCTGGACATGCGCAGCGCGCCAGGACGTGGCAGCAGCTTCTTCTTCACCCTGCGCTTTGGGTTGCAGCAGCCGGGCGAGGGTGCGGCGCCGTTGCGCCACCAAGGGCTGCTCGGCAGCCGCGCGTTGGTGGTGGACGACAACGCCCAGGCGCGCGAGGTGCTGGTGGCCATGGTCCAGGCGCTCGGGCTGCAGCCCGACGAGGCCGCGGACGGCATCGAGGCGCTGCGCAAGATGGGCGATGCCGGCACCAGGCCCTACGACCTCGTCTTGCTGGACTGGAAGATGCCCGGCATGGACGGCATCACCTGCGCACAGCGCATCCGCGACATGGCGCGCCCGGGCGCACGCTCGCCAACCGTGCTGATGCTCACGGCCTTTTCGCGCGACGAAGCGCTCAGGCGCGTCGATGAGCAGGGCCTGCAGATTGCCGGGCTGCTGACCAAGCCGGTCACACCATCCTCCCTGTTCGATGCCTGTTGCAAGGCGCTGGGCCTGGCCTCGTTGGCCAGCGTGCACGCCGAGAGGCGCAAAGGACGCATGGTCGATCGATCGAAGCTAAGTGGCGCACGCATCCTGCTCGTCGAAGACAACGAGATCAACCGCGAGGTCGCGCTCGAGTTGCTGACCGAACAAGGGATCACCGTCGTGACCGCGGCCGATGGCCGCGAAGCGCTGCAGGTCCTGGAGCGTGAGAGTTTCGACGCGGTGCTCATGGATTGCCAGATGCCGGTGATGGACGGCTTCGAAGCCACGCGCGCACTGCGGGAGCGGCCGGCGCTGCGAGAACTGCCGGTGATCGCGATGACGGCCAACGCGATGGTCGGCGACCGGGAGCGCACGCTCGCGGCCGGCATGACCGATCACATCGCCAAGCCGATCAACATCGACGAGATGTTCGCTACGCTGACCAAGTGGCTCGCACCGCGCAAGCAACCGGAGCCATCCACCGGGCCGAACGGCGCGGCGACGGACTTCCGGTCGCTGCCGGGCGTGGAGGTGGCCGCGGCGCTGGCGCGCATGGGATCCAGCGAATTCCTGTATGCGAGAACGCTGCAACGCTTCCTCGATGCCGAGCGCGATTTCTTGGCGCGTTTCGCCTCAACCCGAGCGCTGGGCGACATGGCCGCGGCGCGGCGGATGGCGCACGATCTACAGTCGGTCGCGGGTACGCTGGGTATGAACGGCCTGCGGCAAGCCGCCATGGCGCTCGAGCAGGCGTGCGGCGACGGCGATGCGCCCACTGTCGACGCGCGCTTGCACGAGGTGTCGGTTCTGATCGGGCCCATCCTGCAAGACGTGCAGTCCTGGTCCGACGCGCGGTTGCGAGGCGCTGGCGCCTCCGCTTGAACAACTGGGAACGAGAGTGCCGCAAGCAGCGCCCTCCAGTCGCCAAGTGGCGCGTTCAGTGCCTGCCCTCGGCCGCCGTGGCTACCGCGCAGTCCCGGTTGCCCAGGCCTTGCGAAGCAGTCGGCCGCAGATGGCCGAATCGAAACCGGTGCCGGGCAGCGTGGTGCGCCGGGCGAGCACGCCGTAGGTGGTCCTGCTGGCGTCGATCCAAGGGTGGAAGCCGAAAGCGCCGGTGCTGCTGAAAGCGCCATCGCCCACCGTGGGGTCGGCATCGACCCAATGGCCCATCGAATACTCCCAGTTCTCGTTGGGCGGTGTGGGGCTGTACACGGCCTGACTGCAGGTGGTGGGGTTGGTGCACACCGCGCTGCTGCCCAGCCAGGCATTCATATGCAACGAGCCGGCAAGCACCTTGCGCAGAAAGCGTGCGTAGTCGGCCGCCGTGGTCACGACACCACCCCCAAGCTGGGGCTGGCTGTAACTCAGCGCGATATCCGTACCGAGCAGCCTGCGCACTTCCAAGGCCAGCGCGACGCTGTTCAACGAACCCAGGCCATTCAGGCTCGCGTGCTTTTGCATGTGCCCGCCGTCATAGTTGAACTTGCCGTCGGAAGATGCGGTGTAGTCGCCGTTGCTGCCCTTGTGCAGGCATGAATTGACGGTGTCGGTAAAGCGGCAGCTGCCGAAGGCATCGAAGCTGACGTAGCCGCTGTGAAACTGCAGGAACTTGATGTCGGCCGCATTCAGGACGCCGCCGCGCTTCTCGGCGGCATAGGCAGCGTAGATCCACTTCGAGGCGGAGGCCACTGCCATGACCGTCGTGGCGGTGTAGGTGGGGCTGCCACTGGCCGCATCCGTCGAGCCAGAAGCCAGGGTGCCCGTCGCGTCACCGATTTCCCAGTAGAAGGGCTTGATGGATCTGCAGGCGTTCGTGTCGCTGGCGGCAGTGGATTGGGCTGCCTGGGTACGTTGCGCCAAACTGGGCGTCGGCGCTGGCGTGGTGCCATCACTCCCGCCGCCGCCACACCCGGCAATCATTCCGGTGGCGGTGATTGCCACCTTCCACGTGGCGAAGCGTAGGCAGGATCGATGTATTGGCATGTCAATTTCTCCCTGAATCATCGGGCCCCAGGTTGTCGTGCACGCGTTGCAGCAGGGTGCGCAGTTGCTCTCGCTCGGCGGCGCTGAAGCCGGCCACCGCGCGGGTGGCCACCTGGCGGGTGCGCTGTTGCAGGCTGCGCTGCAGCGCGCGGCCGGTGGCGGTGAGATCCAGCCGCAGGTTGCGGCGGTCGTCGGCATCGGCCTGGGCGTCCAGCAGCCCGCGTTCGCGCAGGCCCTTGATCAGGCGCGCCAGCTGGGCCTTGTCGCGCCCGCTGTGCTGCACCAGATCGCTCTGGGTGCTGCCGGGCGCGCGGCTGAAGTAGCCCAGCACCTTGCTTTCCATGTGGGTCAGCGCCTGGGGGTCGTCGCGCAGGGCCTGGTACTGCTGCGAGCGCACCTGGTGCATCACCCGGTGCACCAGCTCCAGCAGTTCGTCCCCGGACGCCTGTGGGGTCTTGGCGACCGGTTGGTTGACATTGTCAATTGGTTTGCCCATGATGGGAGACATTGTCAACTATTCAAAGCCATCTGTCATGAGCAGCATCCTGGGCCGCGTGCAGCGTGTCCGCCATGAACTGAAGTTCCGTGACCTGCAGGTGCTGCGCGTGCAGACCCTGAGCCCGCATGTGCGCTCGGTCACGCTCACTGGCGAGTCGCTGGCCGATTTCGTCAGCCCGTCGTTCGACGACCACGTCAAGATCTTCATCGACACCGGCGCCGAGGAGCCGGTGCGCCGTGACTACACCCCGCGCGGCTTCGACAACGCCGCCTGCGAGCTGACGCTCGAGTTCGCGCTGCATGGCGACGGCCCGGCCGCCCAATGGGCAGCGCAGGCCGAGCCTGGGCAGCGCCTGCGCATCGCCGGTCCGCGCGGCTCGTTCCTGATCCCGCTGGATTACGACTGGCACCTGCTGGTTGGCGACGAGACCGCGCTGCCGGCCATCGCCCGCCGGCTGGAGGAGTTGCCGGCCGGCGCCCGCGCCATCGCCATCATCCAGGCGCCGGATCCGGCCGACCGGCGTGCGCTGCCCACGGCGGCAGCGGTCGAGCTGAGCTGGGTCGACGACGGCGCCGCCGCGCTGGCCTTGCTGCGCGGCATGGCCCTGCCGGCCGGGGAAGGCTATGTCTGGGCCGCGGGCGAGGCCGCGGAGATGGCCGAGCTGCGCCGTGTGCTGGTCGACGAAAAGGGCCACGACAAGCGCGCGATCCGCGCCGCGGCCTACTGGAAGCGCGGCGCCAGCGCGCACCACGAGACCTTGGAGAGCTGAGCCTCAGCGCGAATCCGATACAGTCGCGGCATGGGTTCGACGCTGCGGGCGCTGTGCGTGTGGTTGGTGATGCTGGCCTTGCCTTTCCAGGGCATGGCCGCGGCCAGCCTGCGCCACTGCGGCCCGGCCCATGAAGCCCCTGCGCCTGCCGCGGTGGCTGCCGGCCACGACCATGCCCAGCACCACCACGCTAGCGAATCCAGCCCGTCCAAGCCGGGCCACGGCGCTCAGGCCGTGGCAGCCAAGGCCGGCAGTTGCAGCGCCTGCGCCGCCTGCTGCGCGGCCGCTGCGCCACCCGCCAGCCTGCCACTGCTGGCCGAGCCCGCGCTCGCGGGCTTCGAGCCGCCAGCGCTGCAGGTGTCGGTGTTGCCCTTCCTGACCACCGGGCTCGAGCGGCCACCCCGAGCCCACCTCGCCTGATCCGCCGGCGCGCGCCGGCGTCAGCTGTCTTGGCGCCGGCCGCTGCCGGGGCCAGAACCGTGTTCCTGCGAGGTTCCCATGCATGCATTCCCCCTACCCGGGCGCTGGGCCGTGCTGTGGCTGCTGGCCGCATCGGCGGCCCAGGCCCAGCCAGCGCCACGCGCCGAGCGGCCCGATCCCCTGAACCCAAAGGCGGCCGTGCCGCCGGCCACCCATGTGTCGCCACTGGCGGGCTACAAGGCCCTGGGCACCACCGCCGTCGGGCCATGGAAGGACGCCAACGAGGCGGTGAACCGCATCGGCGGCTGGCGGGCCTACGCCCGCGAGGCGCAGGCACCGGCCGCGCCGGCGTCCGTTCCGGCCGCGCGCTGAAGGGGGCCACATGGACGGCACCCTTTCCCGATCCTGCATGGCGTGGCTGGCCAGCATCACGCTGCTGAGTGGCTGCACGAGCTTCAGCCCCGACGGTGGCTTTGCCCCGGTTCAGCAGACCGCCCGCGAGCGCCTGGGCCAGGAGATCCGCTGGGCGCGCACGGACGATGAACAGGCGGCGATCGACCAGCGCGTGGCGGCGCTGCTGGCGCAGCCGCTGTCCATCGACGATGCCGTGCAACTGGCCTTGCTCAACAACAAGGGGCTGCAGGCGGCGTTCTTCGAGCTGGGCATCGAAGAGGCCGATGCCGTGGCCGCCGGCCGCCTGCCCAACCCCGGTTTCAGCTGGGCCCGGCTGACCCGCGGCAGCGAGCTGGAGATCGAGCGTGGCCTGCACCTGGATCTGGCCCGCCTGCTGGCGCTGCCGCTGTTGCAGGAGGTCTCGTCGCGCCGTTTCGCGCAGGCGCAATCGGCCGCGGCGATGCAGGTGCTGGCGCTGGCCGGCCAGACGCGCCAGGCCTGGGTGGCCGCCGTCGCGGCCGAGGAGTCGGTGCGCTACGCCACCCAGGTGATGCAGGCGGCCGAGGCCAGCGCCGAGCTGGCACGCCGCATGGCGCAGGTGGGCAACTTCAGCAAGCTGCAGCAGGCGCGCGAGCAGTCGTTCTACGCTGATGCGGCGCTGGGCCTCGCGCGCGTCGAGCAGGCCCGGCGTTCGACGCGCGAGCGCCTGACCCGCCTGCTGGGCCTGTGGGGTTCGCAGGCGGCCTACCGCCTGCCCGAGCGCCTGCCCGAGCTGCCCGGTGCACCGAAGGAACTGCCGGATGTCGAGCGCACCGCCATCGCGCAGCGCCTGGACGTGCAGGGCGCCCGCCTGGCCACCGAGCAGACAGCGCGCCAGCTGGGCCTCACGCAGGCCACACGCTTCGTCAACGTGCTGGAGCTGGGGGCGGTGCGCAACAGCTCGAACGAGGCGCCAGTGCAGCGTGGCTGGGAGGTCAGCCTCGAGCTGCCCTTGTTCGACGGTGGCAGCACCCGCCTGGCACGGGCCGAGAGCGTCTACCGGCAGCAGCTGATGCGGGCCGCGGAGACGGCGATCAACGCCCGCTCCGAGGTGCGCGAGGCCTACGGCGCCTACCGCACGGCCTGGGACATCGCCCGGCACCACCGCGACGAGATCGTGCCCCTGAGGGCCCGCATCGCCGAGGAGAACCTGCTGCGCTACAACGGCATGCTGATCGGCGTGTTCGAGCTGCTGGCAGACGCCCGCTCGCAAATCGCCGGTGTCAACGCCGCCATCGACGCGTTGCGCGACTTCTGGATCGCCCAGGCCGATCTGGACATGGCCCTCGTCGGCCGCCCTTTGCTGGCCACGCCCCTGAGCAACCCCGCCGCTGCCGGCGACACCGGCGGCGCCGGCCACTGAACCCGAGGACCAACTCATGGTTTCCCGACGCAATCTCCTGGGCGGTGCCGGCCTGATGACGGCCGCCGTCGGCAGCGCGGCGGTCAGCCGCGTGGCGCTGGCCGCCTTGCCCGAACCGGTCATCCAGACCCGGCCCGACACCATGCCGCCGCTGGCGCCGCCCGACGGCCGGCCCTACCGCCCGGTGGTCACGCTCAACGGCTGGACGCTGCCCTGGCGCATGAACAACGGCGTGAAGGAGTTCCACCTCGTCGCCGAACCGGTGGTGCGCGAGATGACGCCCGGCTTCCAGGCGCATCTGTGGGGCTACAACGGCCAGAGCCCGGGCCCGACCATCGAGGTGGTGGAGGGCGATCGGCTGCGCATCTTCGTCACCAACAAGCTGCCCGAGCTGCACAGCGTGCACTGGCACGGCCAGCGCCTGCCCAACGGCATGGACGGCGTCACCGGCCTGACCCAGCCCGGCATCCCGCCGGGCAAGACCTTTGTGTACGAGTTTGTGGCACGGCGCCCCGGCACCTTCATGTACCACCCGCATGCCGACGAGATGGTGCAGATGGCAATGGGCCTGTACGGCCTGTGGATCACCCATCCGAAGGCGAAGCACCCGTTGATCGACGAGGTGGACCGCGACTTCTGCTTCCTGCTCAATGCCTTCGACATCGAGCCCGGCAGCTTCACGCCCAAGGTGATGACGATGCTGGACTTCAACCTCTGGGCCTGGAACAGCCGCGTGTTCCCCGGCATCGACCCGCTGGTGGTGCGCCAGCACGACAAGGTGCGCATTCGCGTCGGCAACCTGACGATGACCAACCACCCGATGCACCTGCACGGGCACGAGTTCGTGGTGACCGGCACCGACGGTGGGCCGGTGCCGAAGACGGCCCGCTGGCCCGAGGTGACCACCGACGTGGCGGTGGGCCAGATGCGGCAATTCGAGTTCCTGGCGGACGAGGAGGGCGACTGGGCCTTCCACTGCCACAAGAGCCACCACACGATGAACGCCATGGGCCACAACGTGCCGACGATGATCGGCGTGGACCACCGCAGCGTCGCGCGGCAGATCACCCAGCTGGTGCCGGACTACATGGTGATGGGCGAGCGCGGCATGCACGACATGACCGAGATGGAGATGCCGCTGCCCGACAACACGGCGGCGATGATGACCGGCACCGGCCCGTTCGGTGCGGTGGGCATGGGCGGCATGTTCAGCGTGCTGAAGGTGCGCAGGAACCAGAAGGCGGGCGACTACAGCGACCCCGGCTGGTTCACTCACCCGCCCGGCACCGTGGCCCGCGAGTGGGCCGGTGGTCTCGCCGAGCCGGCACGCGGAGCCGGCGCCGGCGGCACCTCGATGGCCCCGGCGGCGAAGCCGGCCGAGCCGGTGCAGGTCCAGATCCGCAAACCCCAAGGCGGCCACGGCGGCCATTGATGTCGATGAACACACCCATGCACAACAAGCGAACGTTTCTCTGGGCCCTGCTTGGCCTGGCCGCCGGGGCCCATGCCCACGGCACCAAGGATCACCCGGCCCTGCCCCAAGCCGTGAAGAAGGAGCAGAAGGACTGGGGCATCGCCGGCGAAATCAAGTCGGCCCGGCGGACCATCGAGGTGCGGATGCTCGACACGATGCGCTTCGTGCCCGAGCGCATCACGGTGCGGCGGGGCGAGACCATCCGCTTCGTCGTGAAGAACACCGGCCAGAGCCTGCACGAGTTCGTCATCGGCACCAAGGCGGAGAACGAGGCGCATGCCGCGCTGATGCTGAAGTTCCCGGACATGGAACACGACGAGCCCTACATGGCCCACGTGCCCGCCGGCCAGACCGGCCAGATCGTCTGGACCTTCAACCGCGCAGGTGAATTCGAGTTCGCCTGCCTGATCGCCGGGCACTACCAGGCCGGCATGCGCGGGGTGATCACGGTCAGCCCGGCGTGATGTGATCCAGTGCCGGTTCCCCGGCACCGGGTGCTTCATTCACCGCTCGACGAAGGCCCGCTCGAACACGTAGTCGCCCGGCTCGCCCAGCCGGGCCGAGACCTTCAGGCCGTATTCGTCCAGCAGGGCGCAGGTGTCTTTCAGCATGCTGGGGCTGCCGCAGATCATGGCGCGGTCGGTGGCCGGGTTCAGCGTGGGCAGGCCGGCGTCGGCGAACAGCTTGCCGCTGTGCATCAGTTCGGTCAGGCGGCCCTGGTTGCGGAAGGGTTCGCGGGTGACGGTGGGGTAGTAGACGAGCTTGGCGCGAACGTCCTGGCCGAAGAACTCGTTGCCCGGTAACTCCTCCTCGATCATCTGCGCATAGGCCAGCTCGCTCTTGGTGCGCACGCCGTGCACCAGCACCACCCGCTCGAAGCGCTCGTAGACCTCGGGGTCCTTGATGATGCTGAGGAAGGGCGCCAGGCCGGTGCCGGTGCCGAACAGGTACAGGTGCTTGCCGGGCAGCAGATCACTGAGCAGCAGGGTGCCGTGGGCCTTGCGGCCGACCAGCACCGAGTCGCCCACGTGCAGGTGCTGCAGCCGCGAGGTCAGCGGGCCGTTGGGCACCTTGATGCTGAAGAACTCCAGCTGCTCGTCGTAATGTGCGCTGGCCACGCTGTAGGCGCGCATCAACGCCTTGCCGTCGACCATCAGGCCGATCATCACGAATTGCCCGCTCTCGAAGCGCAGCGCCTGGTCGCGCGTGCAGCGGAAGGTGAAGAGCGACTCGTTCCAGTGGTGGACGTGAGTGACCTTCTCCGTGCTGTAGGCGCTCATGGGTACCCCTGGCTACACGCGTTCGACGATCAGTGCGATGCCCTGCCCGACGCCGATGCACATGGTGCACAGCGCATAGCGCCCGCCGATGGCGTGGAGCTGGTTGATCGCGGTGGTCACCAGCCGCGCGCCGCTGGCGCCCAGCGGGTGGCCCAGCGCGATCGCGCCGCCGTTCGGGTTGACGCGGGCGTCGTCGTCGGCCAGGCCCAGGTCGCGCAGCACGGCCAGGCCCTGCGCCGCGAAGGCCTCGTTCAGCTCGATGACATCCATCTGCGACAGGCTGAGGCCGGCCAGCTCCAGCACCTTGCGGGTGGCCGGTGCCGGGCCGAAGCCCATGATGCGCGGGGCCACGCCGGCGGTGGCCATGCCGACCACGCGGGCGCGCGGCGTCAGGCCGTGGCGCGCGGCGGCTGATTCGCTGGCCATCAGCAGCGCGCAGGCGCCGTCGTTCACGCCGCTGGCGTTGCCGGCGGTCACCGTGCCGTCCGGCCGCACCACGCCCTTCAGCTTGGCCAGGGCCTCCAGCGAGGTTTCACGGGGGTGCTCGTCCTTGGCCACCACGGTGGCCTCGCCCTTCTTGCCGGCGATGGTCACCGGGGTGATCTCGGCGTCGAAGAAGCCGCTCTGCTGGGCCTTCAGCGCCAGGGTCTGCGAGCGCAGGGCCATGCGGTCCTGGGCGGCGCGCTCGATCTTGAAATCGGTGGCCACGTTCTCGGCGGTCTCGGGCATGGAGTCGACGCCGTGCATCTCCTTCATCAGCTTGTTGACGAAGCGCCAGCCGATGGTGGTGTCGTAGACCGCGTTGGCGCGGCTGAAGGCGCTCTCGGCCTTGGGCATCACGAAGGGCGCTCGGCTCATGCTCTCGACGCCGCCGGCGATCATCAGCCCGGCCTCGCCGGCCTTGATGGCGCGTGCGGCGCTGCCCACCGCGTCCATGCCCGAACCGCACAGGCGGTTGATCGTGGCGCCGGGCACGTCGATCGGCAGGCCGGCCAGCAGGCTGGACATGTGGGCGACGTTGCGGTTGTCTTCACCGGCCTGGTTGGCGCAGCCGTAGAGCACATCGGTGACGGCGGCCCAGTCGACGTTCGGGTGGCGGGCCATCAGGGCCTTGATCGGGATGGCCCCCAGGTCGTCGGCGCGCACCGACGACAAGGCGCCGCCGTAGCGGCCGAAGGGGGTGCGGATGGCGTCGCAGATGTAGGCGTGGTTCATGGTGTTCTCGAAGGAGGTTCAGCCCTGGCGGCGCAGCCAGGGGCTGACACGATAACGCTCACCGCGGTGGTGTGCGTCCAGCGCATCCACCAGGGCGACGACGCCAGGCACGCTCCAGCGCGCCAGCCACTCGAAGGGGCCGGCCGGGTAGTTGACGCCCAGCTTCATCGCCGCGTCCGCCCCCTCTGGGCTGCAGACGCCTTGCAGCACCGCGTCGGCCGCTTCGTTGACCAGCATCGCGATCGTGCGGGCGACCACCAGGCCGGGCGTGTCGGCCACGGCCTGCGGGGCGAAGCCGAGTGCCGCCAGCCAGGCCGGGGCCTGGGCGCGCCAGGCGGTGCTGGCCGAATCCGCCACGGCGTAGGCCAGGGCGGTGCCGGGTGGCGCGGGTTGCAGGATCGGGCGGTCGAAGACGGCGAGATCGGCGCAGCCGGTGGCGGCGGCCCATTCGCGGGCGCGGCGGCCGTCGGTGAGCACCAGGCGCGCGCTGTCGATGGCCAGCCCGGCCCAGCCGCTGCCCCGAACCCGGGCCGCGCTGATGCCGCGACCGGCGAGTGCCGCCGCGAAGGCCTCGGCGATGGCGTCGTCGCCGTGGATGTCGATGCGCCCGGCGGGTGCCGGCTCGGCCGCCGCCACGGGCGGCATGGCAGGGGCGCCCTCGGGGTAGCGATAGAAGCCGCGGCCGTTCTTGCGGCCCAGCAGGCCGCCGTCCACCAGCTCGCGCTGCACCAGCGAAGGCACGTAGCGCTTGTCCTGGAAGTTGGCGTCGTAGACCGATTGGGTGACCGCGAAGTTGGTGTCGTGGCCGATCAGATCCATCAACTCGCAGGGGCCCATTCGGAAGCCGGCGCCGCGCAGGCAGGCATCCAGCACCTGGGGGGCGGCGGCCTGCTCCAGCAGCAGCGCGAGCGTCTCGGCGTAGTAGGGCCGGGCGATGCGGTTGACGATGAAGCCCGGCGTGGAGCGCGCATGCACCGGCACCTTGCCCCAGGCCTTGGACAGCTCGAAGATGGCCGCGGCGACAGCCGGCTCGGTGTGCAGCCCGGAGACCACCTCGACCAGCTTCATCAGCGGCACCGGGTTGAAGAAGTGCATGCCCACCAGCCGGCCGGGGTGGGCCAGGCCGTTGGCCAGCGCGGTGACCGAGATCGACGAGGTGTTGGTGGCGAGCACGCAGCTTGCGCTGACCACGGCCTCCAGCTGGCGCAGCAGGCCGCGCTTGACCTCCAGGTTCTCGATGATCGCCTCGATGACCAGGCAGGCATCGCGTGCTGCGTCCAGCGTGGCCACCGGGGTGATGCGGGCCAGCGCCGCCTCGGCGGCCTCGGGCGCCAGCTTGCCCTTGGCGGCCAGGCCTTGCAGCGTGGTGCCGAGTTTGGCGCGGGCTTCGGCGGCGGCGCCTTCGCGGGTGTCGAACAGCATCACCGGGTGGCCGGCTTGCGCGGCCACCTGGGCGATGCCGGCGCCCATGATGCCGGCGCCGATGACGAGGACGGGGGCGCCGGGGGCGGTGAGATCGGGCATCAGTAGGTCTCCAGGTGCAGCCGCCCTTCCTTCTTCAGCGCGGCGCCAAGAGTCTCCCACGACAGGCCAGCCCCTTGTGCGATGTCACGCAATGCCAGCACCACGCCTTCTTCCATCGATTTCAGGCCACAGACGTAGAAGCAGGTGTTGCCGTCCTTCAGCAGCGCGGCCAGGTCGGCGGCGCGTTCGCGCATCGCGTCCTGCACGTAGCGCTTGGGGTGGCCGGCTGTGCGGGAGAAGGCGAAATTGATGTCGATGAAATCCTTGGGCAGGTTCTGCAGCGGGCCGAAGTAGGGCAGTTCCTCCTGCGTGCGGGCGCCGAAGAACAGCATCAGCTTGCCACCCTCGAACTTGCCGCTGGCACGCAGGCGCCGCCGCCACTCGGTCATCGCCCGCATCGGCGCCGAGCCGGTGCCGGTGCAGATCATCACGATGTTCGAGCGCGGGTGGTTGGGCATCAGGAACGAGCTGCCGAAGGGCCCGATCACCTGGACCGTGTCGCCCACCTTCAGGTCGCACATGAAGTTCGAACCGACACCGCGAACCGGTTGGCCCTGGTGGTCCTCCAGCACCCGCTTGATGGTCAGCGAGACGTTGTTGTACCCGGGCCGCTCGCCATTGCGCGGGCTGGCGATGGAGTACTGCCGTGCGTGGTGCGGCTTGCCCTGCGCGTCCGTCCCCGGCGGCAGGATGCCGATCGACTGGCCCTCCAGCACCGGGAAGGGCATGGCGCCGAAATCCAGCACCACGTGGTGGGTGTCGTAGTCGCTGCCCTGAGTCTTGCCGACCTCGGTGACCCGCACGTTGCCGGCCACCGTGGCGGTGACCGGGCCGGTCTTCGGGCCATAGAGGTTGGTGTAGGCGTGCGCGGCCGACCAGGGCGGCAGCGTGGCGCCCCAGGCCGAGGCGACGAAGGGCTGCTCGGCCGCCTCCAGCTGGGTGGCCGGCACGGCAGGGGGTGCCGGTGCGGCGGCCACACCCTCCGGCAGGGCTTGTTCGCCGGGCAGTTCGTCCCAGCCGAGCTGCTCGTCCACCGAGTAGGCGCGCAGCTTCAGCACGGTGCGCCAGTTGTCGATCGAGCCGGTGGGGCAGGGCGAGATGCAGTCCATGCAGCGGTTGCACTTCTCCGCATCGACCACGTAGTTGCGCGAGTCGTGGGTGATGGCCTGGACCGGGCAGATCGCCTCGCAGGTATTGCAGCGGATGCAGATCTCGGGATCGATCAGGTGCTGCTGGATGACGTCTGCCACGGCCATGTCCATGGGGTGCCCCTTGTGGTCAGTTGAATCGGACGTACTCGAAGTCGACCGGCTGGCGGTTGATGCCCATCACCGGCGGCGCGATCCAGTTGGCGAACTTGCCCGGCTCGACGACGCGGCCCATCAAGCTGGCGACGAAGGCACGGTCACCGCCCGAGGGCAGCCACTCGTCGACCTTGGCGGCCCATTCGGCCTCGGAGACCACGCGGCCGTCCGGCGACACCTTGGCGCCGGAGAGCGCACCGATGTTGCGGTGGAAGGCCTTGTGCGGTGTCTTCAGCCGGAACGGGATGCCGGCCTTCTCGATCACCTTGTTCCAGCGCTCGACGCCGCCGATCGAATCCTTGATGTAGTCGTCGCGCAGCACTTCGTTGAGCGCATTGAGCATCGGCACCTCGCGCTCGACCAGCTGGCCGTTCACGACGTTGAGCACGCGGTAGGTCTGGCCCTTCAGCAGGTGGTCGTCGTTGCGCTTGCCTTCCTCGAAGCGGCCCTTCAAGCCGGTGGAGTAGAAGGTCGCGGCGTTGCTGGACTCGTCGGCGCCGAAGAGATCGATGGTCACCGAGAAGTGGAAGTTCAGGTAGCGCTGCAGCGTGGGCAGGTCGATCACGCCGGCGGCGCGCAGCTTGGCCACGTCGTCGGTCTTCAGCTCGTTCATCGCGGCGCAGGTGCGCTGGATCACGCGGCTGATGCCCGACTCGCCCACGAACATGTGGTGGGCCTCTTCGGTCAGCATGAACTTGGTCGTGCGGGCCAGCGGGTCGAAGCTCGACTCGGCCAGCGCGCAGAGCTGGAACTTGCCGTCGCGGTCGGTGAAGTAGGTGAACATGAAGAAGCTCAGCCAGTCAGGCGTCTTCTCGTTGAAGGCTTGCAGGATGCGGGGGTTGTCCGCGCTGCCGCTGTTGCGCTCCAGCAGGCCTTCGGCTTCTTCGCGGCCGTCACGACCGAAGTATTTGTGCAGCAGGTAGACCATGGCCCAAAGATGGCGGCCTTCTTCCACGTTCACCTGGAACAGGTTGCGCAGGTCGTACTGGCTGGGGCAGGTCAGGCCCAGGTGGCGCTGCTGCTCGACCGAGGCCGGCTCGGTGTCGCCCTGCGTGACGATGATGCGGCGCAGGTTGGCGCGGTACTCGCCGGGGATGTCCTGCCAGGCGTCTTCACCCTTGTGGTCGCCGAAGTGGATCTTGCGGTCCTTCTCGGCCGGGTTCAGGAAGATGCCCCAGCGGTAGTCGGGCATCTTCACGTGGCCGAACTGGGCCCAGCCCTGCGGATCCACGCTGATGGCGGTTCGCAGGTAGACGTCGAAGTTCTGCGATTCGTCCGGGCCCATGTCGCTCCACCAGGCCAGGTAGTTGGGCTGCCACTGCTCGAGCGCGCGCTTGAGCGTGCGGTCTTCGCCGAGGTTGACGTTGTTGGGGATCTTCTCGCTGTAGTCGATGCTGCTCATGATGGTGTCTCCTTAAACCCGGTTCCAGTCGAATTGCGCCTTGTCGCCCTTGCCGTAGACCTTGAGCGCGCCCTTGTCGCCGACGGCGTTGGGGCGCTGGAAGATCCAGTTCTGCCAGGCGGTGAGCCGGCCGAAGACGCGGGTGAACATGTTCTCGGGGCCGTTGAAGCGCAGGTTGGCTTCCATGCCGGTCAATGCATCGGGGCTCATCGCGACACGCTCCTCGATGGCGATGCGCGTTTCGTCGGCCCAGTCGATGTCGTCCGGGTTGCTGGTCACCAGGCCCAGCGCGAAGGCGGCGTCGGCGTCCAGAGGCTGGCCCAGGCGTTCGCGGATGGCGGCCAGCGGGGCGGCCTCGTCGTAGAAGCGGCGGCCCAGGCGGCTCTGGCCGGTGACCATCGGGTAGCGGCCGAAGTTGATCTCGCCCACGGTGAGCTTCGGCGCGCGGGCCTCGTCGTCCGGCAGCGCCAGGTGGTAGCTGCGGTCACAGGCCAGGGCCAGCTCCAGCAGCGTGCCGGCGAAGCAGGAGCCCGGCTCGATCAGCGCGAACAGGCTGCGCGAGGACACATCCAGCCGGCTGAAGGTGCGGCGCAGCAGGCCCAGGGTCTCGCGCACCAGCCAGTGGCCGGCATTCGCCTGCAGCGTGGCGTCCATCGCCAGCACCGCGGCGCTGTCGCCCTCGGTCTTGATCAGCCAGGTGCCGATCTCCAGCTCGTTGGTGCGCATCTGCAGGATCGCGTCCTCCAGCTCGCGGGCCATCTGCAGCGGGTACCAGGCGGCACCGGCGGCCTCGATGCCGGCGATGTCGGCGGGCTGGGCTCCGGTGGGGCCCTTCACGGTGAAGCTGGCGGTGCGCTTGGCCCGGTCGATCTCGACGGTGACGTTCGGGTAGCGCAGCGCATCGGGCTCGACGCTGCACTCCAGCCGGGTCAGCGTGACGCCCCGGCCGCCGGCGGGGCGGTCGCTCTGGGCGGCCAGTTGCAGCGCGCGCTCCTGCACCTTGGCGGCGAAGGCGGCGGGCTTGGCGATGTCGTCCACCAGGCGCCACTCCTTGGCCTTCTGGCCGCGCACGCCCTCGGTGGTGGTGCAGAAGATGTCGGCCAGGTCGTGCCGCACCTTGCGCTTGTCGGTGACCCGGGTCAGGCCGCCGGTGCCCGGCAGCACGCCCAGCAGCGGCACCTCGGGCAGGCTGACGGCGCTGCTGCGGTCGTCCACCAGGATGATCTCGTCGCAGGCCAGGGCCAGCTCGTAGCCACCGCCGGCGCAGGCGCCGTTGACGGCGGCCAGGAACTTCAGGCCCGAGTTCGCCGACGAATCCTCGAAGCCGTTGCGGGTTTCGTTGGTGAACTTGCAGAAGTTCACCTTCCAGGCGTGGCTGGAGACGCCCAGCATGAAGATGTTGGCGCCCGAGCAGAAGACCTTGTCCTTCGCGCTGGTCAGCACGATGGTGCGCACCTCGGGGTGCTCGAAGCGGACGCGGTTGATGGCGTCGTTCAGCTCGATGTCCACGCCCAGGTCGTAGCTGTTCAGCTTGAGCTTGTAGCCAGGCCGCAGGCCGGCGTTTTCATCGAAATCAGCCGCCAGCGTGGCGACGGGGCCCTCGAAGCGCAGCTTCCAGTGGCGGTATTGGGAGGGGTGGGTCTGGTAATCGACACGGGGGGCAGTGCTCACGGTGTGGGCCTCCTGGGTTAAGCACAATAGTGCATTTCGTCAACCGATGAAATGCATGATAGTGCATATCTTGATCTTGTCAAGCGAATCAGCAACTGTCGCCCGGCCGTTCCGAAGACAGTTGCTGGCCCCCACGGGGGGCGGGCGCGGCACCCCGCGGCCGGGGGCTGACATACATGGGCGAGTCCTCGGTGTCAGCAGGGGAGTTGCAGTGCACGCCGCACCAGATCACGCAGCGCGGTGAAGGTGGCTTCCAGCGGCGCCGCGCTGGTGTCGAGCCGGAACTCGGCCTTGGAATAGAAAGCGGCGCGGCCGGCGAGGATGCCTTTCAGGTCTTCCATCGCCTCGCGGCTGGCGGCCATGGGGCGCAGGTCGCCCTGCGCGGTGACGCGCTTCATGTGGTCTTCGGCATCGGCCTGCAGCCAGACGGTGGTGCAGTGGGCCAGCAGCTGGTTGAAGGTGGCCGGGTCGGAGACCAGGCCGCCAGGCGTGGCAATCACCGCCTCGGGGTAGATCTGGATCGCCTCCTCCAGCGCGCGCCGCTCGTAGCGGCGGTAGGCGTTCATGCCATAAAGGCCCTGGATCTCGGAGATGCTGCAGCCGGCGAACTTCTCGATCTCGCGGCTCAGCTCGACGAAGGGGTAGCCCAGGTCGTCCGCCAGCATCTGCCCCAGGGTGGATTTGCCGGCCCCGCGCAGGCCGATCAACGCCACCCGCTGGCTGCGTGCGGCGTTGGCGCCGCCGGTGCCCAGCAACTCGCCGATGGCGGCGCGCACCCGGCTGAGGGTGGCCTCGTCGCGGCCCTCCAGCAGCTCCCGGATCAGCAGCCACTCGGGTGAGCTGGTGGTGACGTCGCCCAGCAGCTCGGCCAACGAGCATTGCAGCGCGCCCGCCACCTGCAGCAGCACCAGGATGGAGGCGTTGCCGATGCCGTATTCGAGGTTGGCCAGGTGGCGCTCGGAGACATCCGCCGCCAGCGCCACCGCCTTGCGGGTGAGGCCACGCCGGCTGCGCAGCGAGCGCACCCGCTCGCCCAGCGCCATCAGGAACGGGTTCTTCTCGTCGGCCTCGGATTCGGTGGGCATGGGCTCTGGAACATGCAATATAGTGCTTGACATTGGCGGTCGTCGGTTCTATGGTTCGCATAGGCACAATAATTCATCCGCCCCCGGTCCGCAAGCCGGCGGCACTGACCGGAGACAAGCACCATGTCGAATCTCTCCTTGGCCCGCTTCAAGGAACAACTGGCTGCCTTGACCGCCGACATCGCCGGCCGCCCGCTCGACGCCGCGCTCGATGGCTGGCTCAACGCGCACCATGGCGCCGCCAGCAGCACCTATGCCGCGCTGAAGCAGTCGTGCCAGGCTGGCGTGGCGGAAGGCTGGCTCTGCGAGCGCGAAGGCGGCGGCATCCGGTACGGCCGCATCTTCAAGCCCGCACCCGAACTGCACGGCTTCTCGGTGGACGTGGTCGACATGCGCGACATCGCCGGCCCGCACCACAGCCACCCGAACGGCGAAATCGACCTGGTGATGCCGCTGGAGGGCGAGGCCAGGTTCGACGGCCGCCCGGCCGGCTGGGTGGTGATGCCGCCGGGCAGCGCGCACCGGCCCACCGTTTCCGCCGGCCGTGCGCTCGTCCTGTACCTGCTGCCCGAGGGCCGCATCGATTTCACCAAGGCCGCCACGACATGAGCGAACTCCTTTTCAATCACCTGGGCGGCCGCTGGCAGGCCGGCACCGGTGCAGGCACCCCACTCGTCGACCCGGTGCTCGGCACCGAGCTGGCCCGGGTGGATGCCACCGGGCTGGACCTGCGTGCCGGCTTCGACTTCGCCCGCGAACAAGGCGGGCGCGCCCTGCGGGCCATGAGCTACCGAGAGCGCGCCGCGATGCTGACCGCGGTCGTGAAGGTGCTTCAGGCGCAGCGGGAGGCGTACTACGCCATCGCCGCCGCGAACAGCGGCACGGTGAAGAACGATTCGGCGGTGGACATCGACGGTGGCATCTACACCCTGCAGACCTACGCCAAGCTGGGCGAGGGTCTGGGCGACCGCCGCTTCCTGCTCGACGGCGAGCCGGCCCGGCTGGCCAAGGAGCCGGTGTTCCAGAGCCAGCATGTGCTGGTGCCCACGCGCGGGCTGGCGCTGTTCATCAACGCCTTCAACTTCCCGAGCTGGGGGTTGTGGGAGAAGGCCGCGCCGGCGCTGTTGTCCGGCGTGCCGGTGGTCGTCAAGCCGGCCACGGCCACGGCCTGGCTGACGCAGCAGATGGTGAAGGACGTGGTCGACGCGGGCGTGCTGCCGGCGGGCGCACTGTCCGTGGTCTGCGGCAGTTCGGCCGGCCTGCTCGACGCGCTGCAGCCCTTCGACGTGCTGTCGTTCACCGGCTCGGCCGAGACGGCGGCGCTGATCCGCTCGCACCCTGCGGTGACGCAGCGCTCGGTGCGCGTGAACATCGAGGCCGACAGCGTCAACAGCGCCATGCTGTTGCCGGGCGAAGCGCCGGGCAGCGATGCCTTCGACCTGCTCGCCAAGGAGGTGGCCCGCGAGATGACACAGAAGTCCGGCCAGAAGTGCACCGCGATCCGCCGTGTGTTCGTGCCGGAGGCGCTGTACGCCCAGGCTGCCGAGGCGATCGGTGCGCGCCTGGCCAAGACCACTGTCGGCAACCCGCGCAACGAGACGGTTCGCATGGGCGCGCTGGTGAGCCGCGCCCAGCTGGCCGCGGTGCGCGAAGGCCTCGCGCACCGCCAGGCCCAGGCCGAGACGCTGCACGACGGCAGCCGGCACGCGCTGGTCGATGCCGACCCGGCCATCGCCTGCTGCGTCGGGCCCACGCTGCTGGGCACCCGCGAGGCTGCGGGCAGCGACGCCAGCGACCGGGTGCACGACACCGAGGTGTTCGGGCCCGTGGCCACACTGATCCCTTACCGCGATGCTGCCCATGCGATGCAGCTCATCGCGCGCGGCCAGGGTTCGCTGGTGGCTTCGCTGTACGGCAGTGACGCCGGCGCGCTGGCCGCCGCGGCCCTCGAACTCGCGCCGCTGCATGGCCGGGTGCATGTCGTCAGCCCCGAGGTGGCGGCCCACCACACCGGCCACGGCAACGTGATGCCACAGTCGCTGCACGGCGGCCCGGGCCGCGCCGGTGGTGGCGAAGAGCTCGGCGGGCTTCGGGCCCTGAATTTCTACCACCGCCGCGCCGCCATCCAGGCCGGCACGGCGACGCTGGCCGCACTGGCCTGACGACGAGGAGACCCCCATGACAAGCACCGCTGCCGCCGATGTCCCGGCGCCCCCCGACACCTTCAACTTCGCCCAGCACCTGCTGGCTGCCAACGCCGGCCGTGCAGACAAGGCGGCGTTCATCGACGACCTGGGCCCGCTGAGCTACGGCCAGGTCGGCGAGCGCGTGCGCCGCCTCGCCACCGGCTTGCGCGCGCTGGGCCTGAGGCGCGAGGAGCGCGTGCTGCTGCTGATGCAGGACACGAACGACTGGCCGGTGAGCTTCCTGGGTGCGATGTACGCGGGCCTGGTGCCGGTGGCCGTCAACACGCTGCTCACCGCCGACGACTACGCCTACATGCTGGAGCACAGCCGCGCGCAGGCGGTGCTGGTGTCCGGCGCGCTGCTGCCGGCGCTGACCAGTGCGCTGATCAAGTCGGACCACGAGGTCGGCAAGGTGATCGTCTCGCGGCCCGTCGCGCCGCTGCACCCGGCCGAGGTGGAATTCGAGACCTTCCTTGCCGCCCATGCGCCGATGGCCAAGGCCGCCGCCACCAGCCCGGACGACCCCGGCTTCTGGCTCTACTCCTCCGGCTCCACCGGCCGCCCCAAGGGCACGGTGCACTCGCACGCCAACCCCTACTGGACCGGTGAGCTGTACGGCAAGGGCGTTCTGGGCCTGACCGAGGCGGACGTCTGCTTCTCGGCCGCCAAGCTGTTCTTCGCCTACGGGCTGGGCAACGCGCTGACCTTCCCGATGAGCGTCGGCGCGACCACGATCCTGATGGCCGAGCGGCCGACGCCCGATGCCACCTTCAAGCGCTGGCGCGGCGAGGTGGGTGGCGTGAAGCCCACGGTGTTCTACGGCGCGCCGACCGGCTTTGCCGGCATGCTGGCCTCGCCGAACCTGCCGCAACGCGCCGAGGTGGCGATGCGCCTCGTCTCGTCAGCCGGCGAGGCCTTGCCGGCCGAGCTGGGCGAGCGCTTCAAGGCTCACTTCGGCGTCGACATCGTCGACGGCATCGGCTCCACCGAGATGCTGCACATCTTCCTTTCGAACCGGCCCGAGCGGGTGCGCTATGGCACCACCGGCTGGCCGGTGCCCGGCTACGAGATCGCGCTGCGCGGTGACGACGGCGGCCCGGTGCCCGATGGCGAACCGGGTGACCTCTACATCCAGGGCCCCTCGGCCGCGATGATGTACTGGGGCAACCGCGTCAAGACCCGCGAGACCTTCCAGGGCGGCTGGACCAAGAGCGGCGACAAGTACATCCGCAACGCCGATGGCAGCTACACCTACGGCGGCCGCAGCGACGATATGCTCAAGGTCAGCGGCATCTATGTCTCCCCCTTTGAGGTGGAGGCCACGCTCGTGCAGCACCCGGCGGTGCTGGAGGCGGCGGTGATCGGTGTGCCGGATGCGGAAGGGCTGACCAAGACCAAGGCCTTCGTCGTGCTGAAGGCCGGCGCCAGCGCCACCGACGCCGAGCTGAAGGCCTTCGTGAAAGACAAGCTGGCGCCCTACAAGTACCCGCGCCAGATCGAGTTCGTGGCCGATCTGCCGAAGACGGCCACCGGCAAGATCCAGCGCTTCAAGCTGCGCGAACAGGAGACGGGTCCGAAGTGAGCAGCCTGTTCGCCGAGATCGCCTGGCGCGGCCAGCCCACCCGCATCGAGCATGCCTGGGTGGGGGTGGAGAGCGCCGGCGCCCCGCTGATCGTCTTCCTGCACGAAGGCCTGGGCTCGTTGGCGATGTGGAAGGATTTTCCGCAGCGCCTGTGCGACTCGGCAGGTTGCCGTGGCCTGGTGTACTCGCGGCCCGGTTATGGCCGCTCGACGCCGCGCGCGCCCGAGGAGGCCTGGGGCCTGGATTTCATGCACCGCCAGGCGCACGAGGTGCTGCCGGCGCTGCTGGCCGCGCTGGGCGTCGACACGGCGGCCCACCCGCCCTGGCTGTTCGGCCACAGCGACGGGGCCTCGATCGCGCTGCTGCATGCCGCACGCTTCACCCGTCAGGTGGCCGGTGCCATCGTGCTGGCGCCGCACATCCTGGTGGAGGATCTGTCGGTCGCCAGCATCGAGCAGGCCCGCATCGCTTACCGCGAGACCGACCTGCGCGGCCGTCTGGCGAAGTACCACGACGACCCCGACTCGGCCTTCTGGGGCTGGAACCGGATCTGGCTCGATCCGGCGTTCCGCGCCTGGAGCATCGAGTCGGAGATCGCCTCCATCGCCTGCCCGCTGATGGCGGTGCAGGGGTTGGACGACGAGTACGGCACGCTGGAGCAGATCCGCGGCATCGCCAGGCGAGTGCCGGGTACGCGCCTGCTGGAGCTGCCCGATTGCGGCCACTCGCCGCATCGGGATCAGGCGGCGGCGGTCATCGACGCTGCCGCCACCTTCATCAGGCTCAATCCAGGCTGATGTTGGCCTTCTTCACCAGCTGCTCGTAGACCTTGGATTTGGTCTCGGTGTTGCGGGTGATCTCTTCCGGCGTCCAGCTGATCGGCTCGAACGCGAAGGTGTCGAAGCGCGACTTCAGCTCGGCATCCGTCAGCACCTTGGCCATGTCGGCGTTGATCTTGTTGCGCACGGCCAGCGGCAGGCCCTTGGGTGCCACCAGCACGACGAACGCATTGACGTCGAAGTCCTTCGGGCCACCGGCCTCGGCGGCGGTGGGCACCTCCGGCAGTTGCGGCAGGCGCTTGGAGGCCGCCACGGCGAGGTAGCGCAGCTTGCCGGCCTTGTAGGCGCCGGAGCTGGAGGGCAGGGTGCCCAGGCTCCAGGCCACGTCGCCCGCGCCCACCGAGGTGAACAGCTGGCTCACCTCGCGGTAGGGCACGTGGGTCATCGAGATGCCGGTCTGCAGCTCCAGCAGTTCGCCACCCAGGTGGCCCGGGCTGCCGACGCCCCAGGAACCGTAGGTGACCTTGGCGGGCGCGGCCTTCGAGGCCGCGATGACGTCGCCCAGGGTCTTGAAGGGTGAATCCTTGCCGACCGCGACCAGGAAGGTGGTGCGAAAGATCGAGGCCACCGGTTCGAAGGCCCTCAGCGCGTCGGCGCCACGTTGCCGGTAGAGGTGCGGCACGGCGGCCAGGTGGTCGCTGTCCAGCTGCAGCAGGGTGTAGCCGTCCGGTGCGGCGCGTTTCACCGCGTCCATCGCGATGAAGCCACCGCCGCCCGGGCGGTTCTCCACCTGCACGCGCTGGCCCCAGAGCTGGCCCAGCTTGTCGGCGACCAGGCGCAGCGTGGCGTCGGGCCCGCTGCCGGCGGCGAAGGCGGTGACCAGGGTCACCGGCTTGCTCGGGAAATCGCCTTGGGCCAGCGCGGCCCAGGGCGACAGGGTGCCGGCCGCCACGAGGCTGGCCAGGAGGGTTCTGCGGTTCATGAAGTGGTCCAGTCGGGTCGGGTGAAGATCAGGCGGCCAGGCGTTGCTCGCGGAAGAAGCCGAGCTTCTCCTGCGCCACGCGGTCGGAGTAGGAGAAGAGCACCAGGTCGTCGGCCGCGTGCAGCGTGTAGGCCATCCAGCCCGGCACCACCACGATGTCGCGCGGGGTGAGGGCCAGGCTCTGCCCGCCCACCCGCAGCTCGCCGTGGCCTTCGACCACCGTGAACACGGTGCCGTCCGTCGAGCGGTAGGGCAGGGTGGCGAAGCCGGCCGGCAGCAGGCGGATCATGGTGGCGATGGTGGGCATGGCCCAGCCGCCGTCGGTGGGGTTGATGTAGCGCATCAGGTGGCCGGTATGCGCGTCGGGTGCGCCGGCGCGGGTGAGCGCCTGCAGGGCCTCGCGGGTGCGGGCATAGGGGTAGTTGAAGACCGGCGAGTTCAGCGAGCCGTTGCGCCAGCCCACCGGCAGCAGGCCGCTGCCATAGCGTGCCAGCGCGTCGCCCACCGGGCGGTGGACGGCGGCTTCTTCCTCGGCATGGTCCTCGCGGAAGGTGCTGTTGAAGAAGGCGCAGATGGGGATGTCCAGCCCATCCAGCCAGACCATCGGGCCCGCGCCCTCGTTGCCGTGGTGGTGCCAGGTCCACGAGGGCGTGATGACGAAGTCGCCAGGCTCCATCAGCGTCTTTTCGCCGTCCACCGCGGTGTAGGCGCCATGGCCTTCGACGATGAAGCGCAGCGCGCTCTGGGTGTGGCGGTGGGCAGGTGCCACCTCGCCGGGCATGATCAGCTGCAGGCCCGCGTAGAGCGTCTGCGTGATCTGCGAGCTGCCAGTCAGCGCCGGGTTCTCCAGGATCAGCACGCGGCGCTCGGCCTCTCGGGCGCTGATGTGCTCGGCCGATTCGAGCACCGCGGGCCGCAGTGCGTCATAGCCCCAGCGGTGGGCCACGCCCACGGGGGTGGGCTCCACGGGCACCAGGCTCTTCAGCCGCGTCCACAGGGGCGCCAGGTGCTGCGGGGCGATGCGGTCGTAGTAGGCCGCGCGGGTCTGCTCGCTCATGTCACACCACCTTCACGCTGAGTTCGCCCAGGCCGTCGATGCCGCCGCGCATCGTCTGGCCGCGTTCCACCTTGCCGACGCCCT
>JADMKA010000171.1 GCA_018780145.1 Vitreoscilla sp.
CACGATCCTTCCCGCGCGGGCCGAGCAATTCAAGGTGACTTGGCCGGACGCATACACAGCGCTCTCCTCCTTCACACGGTAGGCGCTCTTGATTCCTTTCAGCAGTTTTCCAAGGTCCACTTGGTCCGCTTCCCCCTGCCCTTGTTGTTGCGGCTTGACGTCCACATGGAACAACATGCCCATCACCTTATGCAGAGCAACGTGCGCGGCGCTGAGCGTAATCGTTGGCCGTCCCTTTGTAGGGTCGGGCGTCTCTGTGGCCAAACCAATGTAGCTGCTGTGCTTTGACCGGTGCAGCCGCCTGGCGAACGTCGCATTCGCCTGGCGCGCAATCACAAGGCTTCGGTCAGACACATCGCTGGCCAGGGCTTCGACGATGGCCACGCTCTGCACTGTCGAAGCAAAGCCGAAGTTCGTAGTGCGAAGAAAAAACGCTGCCTTGTCGTCGAACCACGCCGACTTAAGCACCTCCAGTTCTGTTTCCTGGGATTCGCCGTAAGCGCCTCCACGGATGAAAGCAGCAAGGTTTGGCTGAATGGTCAGGGTGAAAGTCGGAATCTGCTCCAGAGGCAACGGCTCTAGGGCAAGCTCCGGCTGCTTCAAGAAGTCGCGGCGGCAGAATGCCCGGAAGTCCTGATGGGCCAGCTCCACAAGGTCGCACAGGCGTTCCAGATTCTGCAGCTCCTTCGCCACCTGGGTAGGGGTGATGGACTTCTTGTTCTGATGGTGTGCGTTGTTCAGCAGCGCATAGGTATCAGATTGAGGATTCAGCCCAGCGTGCTTCGCTAGATTCACGATGTGCTTCGCCCTGAAGAGTTCGGTCGAGCCATCACGGACTGCCCTTCTCAGCTCATTGGCGAAGTCTCCAAGTGTTGGCTTGAGGTTCTGTGCCGTCGTCGCGGGCTTGCCCACGTCATCGAAAAAGTCGCCAAGGCGCGCCTCGATGAACTCGCGACAGGTCGAGGCATAGGCCTGGGCCAGCGCCGGAATGGTCCACTGCGACTTGACCGCCGCCTCCTTCGCATGAAGGACATCCAGCACGCTGGGCGCCGTTACCAGCGTAGGACGCAGCGTCGTTGCCGGATGGACGTCGCGGTGCTCGATCCCTACCTGCGCCGTCTGGCACTCACGAACGACATGGTTGGCGAACTTGTTGTCGTGGGTGGTGAGGAACGGCTGAGCTCCATGGCTGACAAGCGACACTACGCCCTTGGCAAGACGCTCCTTGTTGTCGCCGTCGAGCAGTTCCTGCGGATCGTCCAAGACGATGAGGTTCAGCCCCCCCCGCTCCTTGCGCAGGTATTCCCAGTAAGCCAGGTAGAACGCGATGAGCGTAGCTCGAAGTGCTGAAGCGTTAGCCACGTGCTGGGCCGGCGCGGAGGCGCCATCACTGCCAATGCGAAACTCGACGTTGCCGTCGGTCTTCATGGTGGTCGCCGTCAGGTCGTGGTTTGCGTTTGGGTAGCCGGCCTGGTAGATAAGCTTCCGCCACCGCTCCGTCTCCGTGTGCAGCGTCGTCTGCAAGCCAGCGACCTGCTGCTCGGCGAACCCACCGAGCTTGTAACACTGTCCCAAGGCGGCGTCGGCCACGCCATAGGCCTTGAGACGTGCTTCCACGGCGCGGCGACTCGCCACGTCATCGGTGAGCCGCCGACCGGCCCGCAGCGCGTCGTTCAGGGGTTCGACATCCTCAATGAGCCTCTGCAAGGTAGCGAGCCTGCCTCGAAGCGAGGTCTCGGCTGGCTGTGTTTCCTGTGTCGCCATCCCGACCACATCCCGGCTAAATTCTTGAAGAAGGGGCTCGTTCGCCTGCCGCCAATCTGCAGTGCGCAGCGCTCGATCCAGCCGACGGATGGCTTGTTGGAGGGTGGGCATGCCGGGTAGTTGCTCAACAAGATTCGGCAAGGTGCTCACCGCCAGACCAGAAGCGCTGGCGCGCTTGATGTCGCAGGCGTGTGTGGTGAGGTCGACCAGCGGACGCAGCGGCCCCTGGAACGACGCAGCGGTCAGCGTCTCTTCGACCAGTGCCTTGCGCATGAGGTCAAACGGGTTGTCGCTGAGGTCACGCTTCAGCTCTGATGCAAGAACCTCTCCGAGCGCCGACAACAGCTTGCTCGCGGCCGCCGTTGACCAGCGCTCAAGCGTCTGAGACAGCAGAGTCGAGTCTCCGGTGAGGGCGTCGCTCAGATGCGTTTGAACCCGCTGTCCAGTGACGGGGTCTTCGGCGTCCACCAAACTACCCCCGCACACTGCGCACGTAGAGAGGTCAGGCTGCTCTATGCCCTGGTCGACGTACCACTGCGCGATTGCCGCGTAGATGCGCTGGCGTACAGCTTTCTCCGGCGACTTCGACAGGTCCAGCAGTACCTTCGCCTCAGTGAACGCATTGGCGATGAGCGTGCGGGCTGCCGCCTTTTCCTCGTCGGTCAGCTTCTTCAGCGCGAAAAGCCGACGTGCCGACTCAGTGATCTTGAGCCCTTCGATGGCCGTCCGCGCATCGACGACGTCGCGCTCTAGGGCTTGCCCCTGCTCCTCGGGATTGAAGTCCTCCCCCAGCACCTTACGCGCCGCTTCCAGGGCAGACGCCTTCTGGCTGGTAAGCGCCTCGGTCAGCAACTTGAGCGTCTTCTCGGTCGCATCTCCATCCTTCGGGTGCGGCACCACGGTGTCGATCTTCAGCTCGGGATGCTGCGCAGCCACTCCAGCCAAGTCTTCCAGGCCGCGGACGAAGCGCTCGTCGCACTGCTTTACCTCGGCGTTGCGAGCCTTGGTCTCCTCGCCCGCCAGGCGCTCGCGGACTTTCTTGACGTGCTTCGCCAAGTCAGTGAGTGGCGCTAGCCCGGTGAGCTGCGCCACGGCCTTTCCAAGCTCTGACTTCGAGCCGAGCCGCGAAAACGGGAGAAGCGCGGGAATAACAGTACCTATGCGAAGCGCCTGGCTGTCGAGGCCCATTCCCGAGAAGTTGGGCGGCTGCTCGTCCAAATTGCCGCGGTTTGACCGGGTCTGGGTGCGCCGTACCGTGTGCAGCTGCCCCGTATTCGCATCGCGAAACTCGAGCTCAACCCAGGTATCCGCTGGGACGCTCTTGCTGGTCAGCCTTGCCATCGAAGCGGGCGGAAGAGGCGTCACGGGGGACAGCTTATAGCTCGCGGGCTCTGCCTCCCCATCATGAACCAGGTCGAACTCAAAATCCTGGTCCGCCTTCTCCGGTTCGCGCTGCGGCCGCAAGAGCATGCCGGTGATGCACCAGACCACCGCGTTGAGCAGCGAGGTTTTGCCCGCGCCGTTGAATCCCTCAAGCACCGTGACGCCCGGCGTGACCTCCATGAAGAAGTCCTCGGGCGCTTGGGCGGTCGTCCCGAACGCGTGGAGGCCGGCGAAGCGGTGGGCTTGGATTCGCGTCAGTAGATATACAGGGCTTGAATCGGCCGGCGCCGACGCAGGCGCCGGCGCCGGCGCAGATGGCTGAATCAGCGTTTGGCCGAAACTGGCAACAATGGCTTCGATGTCGGGAAGCATGACGTTCCCTGCCCACTTGCCTCGATTCTTCGCGTACCACGCCAAGACCACCCGGCTAGGCACGTCCGTAAGCGAGAAGGACTCGCCGGCGGTGCCCACGCCGACTGCACCGCCGCCGATCAACTCGGCAAGCAACGACTCGATGGAATGGAGATGTAGCGGCTTGACGCCGACGTTGTCTTCGACCAAGGCTCCTCCCTGGCGCAGGCTGCCAGCCTCGGGCCGCCAAGCGCCACCGCACGAATGAGGGTTCTGCGCCATACGTCGGACGTGCGACCGCGACTGCGCCCTGCTCTATGTGAATGATTGTGCAGCAGCCTTTTTGCGCTGCGAAGACGCGATGCCGCTCGATGTTGCGTGTATGCGCCGACGCGGCAGTGCAACTGGCCAGCTGTGCAGGCGTCGAGCGAAGCCTCGGCCTACTTGACGACGCCACGCGACAGGCCTCAACGGCATTCGCCCAGGGCGGGCGGTATGCGACGCCGATGGCAACGAAGCATCGCCCGCCTCACTCTCGCCGGATCGGGAGAACCGAGCCTGGTGAAAGGTCTCAAGCTCAGTTGGATGCTCCGGTTCCGCCGTTGTGGCCGCGATTGGGCTAACGCCCCGCCTCACCACTTCGAACTGCGAGCCTACTTGCGCCCACGTGAAGCTATTCACTTCCCAGCCAGGGAACACATACAGAACGACGCGGAGTGTTCGGTCAGATTGCGGGTGCCCAGTGACGAGGCAGCAACGCCGGTCGCGCGGAACCGCACGCATCTACGACAGGCAAACCCTCGAAAGCGTGTGTTCGGCTTCGACGGATGAAGGACTGCAGTCGCTGCAAAGCGGCTGTCCACGGTCGCGGACTGAACGACTGCGACGGCCCGACCACCGGCCATCACAACCGCCTGCCATGGCAGCCCCGCATCGGCGCGAATCCTTCTCGACCATCGTTCGACCGTCGTCGGCGACCAGGACAAGTCTCCCTCGCCCACGGGCACCTACCCCAAGCGCACCAGCTGCTTGCCCAGGCTGCCCCCTTGCAGCAGGCTGATCAAGGCCGCTGGCGCCGCAGCCAGGCCGTCGGCGATGGTCTCGCGGTAGCGGATGCGGCCGGCGGCCACGTGGTGGCTCAGTTCATCGATCGCCGTGGACCAGCGCGGTGCATGGTCGCTGACGATGAAGCCCTGCATCTTGATGCGCTTGGTGATCAGCGGCAGCAGGCGCGGCAGGCCTTTCGGGTCTGGGTCGTTCACCTCGGCCATCGCGCCGCAGAGCGTGATGCGGGCAAAGTGGTTGGCGCGGCGGATCAGCGCGGCGAGGATGTCGCCGCCCACGTTGTCGAAGACGCAGTCCACGCCGCCGGGCAGGGCGCTCTTGAGTTGCGCGTCCAGTTCGCCGGCGCGGTAATCCACGCAGGCGTCGAAGCCCAGCTCGTCGGTGACGTGGCGGCACTTGGCGGGGCCGCCGGCCACGCCGACGACGCGGCAACCGCGCAGTTGGGCCAATTGGCCGGCCGCGCTGCCCACGGCGCCGGCTGCGGCGGTGACCACCACGGTCTCGCCGGGTTGGGGATCGCACAGGCCCAGCAGGCCGACGTGGGCCGTCACGCCGGGCATGCCGGCCACGCCCAGGTAGGCTGAGAGGGGGATGCGCGTGGCGTCCACCTGGCGCAGTTGCCCGGCCTCGGCCAGGCCGTAGCGCTGCCAGCCCCCTGGGCCGACCACCGTGTCGCCCGGCTGGAACGCCGGGTGCTGTGATGCGATGACCTCGCCGGCCGTGTCGCCCACCATCACCGCGCCCAGTGCCACCGGCTCGGCGTAGCTGCGCAGATCCAGCATGCGGCCGCGCATGTAGGGGTCCACCGACAGCCAGTCGTTGCGCACCAGCACCTGGCCGGGGCCGGGCTCGGGCATCGGCGCTTCCTCGAGCCGGAAGTTGCCTGCGCTCGGCATGCCATGGGCCTCCATGCCCGGCCGGCTGGCCAGCACGATGCGCTGGTTGGCAGTCACGCCATGCCGTCCTGCACCAGTGGCGCCTGCTCCAGCGGGCGGCCCACGCCGCGGGCGAAGGCCTTGTGCATGTTGTGCAGCGCGGGCTCGTTGCGGCCAAAGGTGTTGAAGCTGCGCAGCTGGCCGTTCAGGCTCTTCATCACATTGGCGCTGATCCAGTAGTCTTCCTTGTCGACGATCTCGCGCACGAACTCGAAGTGCTGCTGGGGGCTGTTCACGCCCCAGCCGGCCTCGGGCTGGCTGCTGCGCCAGAAGCAGCGGTAGCGGGTGACGTGCTCGCCCACCGCCTTGCCCGGGTAGAGCTGGAACAGCTCCACCGCCGCGGGCGACACCAGCAGCGAGATGTTGGGGTAGATGAAGTGCACGAGCTGGAACTCGTTGAACAGATCGGCGCCCCACTCAGCCTCGGGCACGTCCTTCAGCCGCTTGATCGTCAGGTTGGGGAAGGCCACGCGGTGGTTGCGCTGGTCGGGCCCGAAGAAGTGCACCAGAGACAGGTTGCCGATGGAAACGTCGCCCAGCGAGGCCTTGTGCAGCGGCGTGAAGTGGTAGCCCTCGCAGAAGGTGTCGAGCGCGAGCTTCCAGTTCGCTTTCAGCGGCCATTCGTGGGTGCCCACGAGCGTGGTCTGGGCCAGGTTCCAGGCGGCGAACAGGGGCGCGGTGTCGCCCAGGATCTCGTCGATCGAAAAGCGCAGGTCGGGCTTCAGGCCGACGAAGATCAGGCCGTACTTCTCTTCGACAGGCAGGCGCACCAGGTTGTAGAACTCCTTCTCGATGGGGCCGAAGCTCTTCTCTTCGTACACATTACGCAGCTGGCCCTTCAGGTCGAAGCCCCAGGCGTGGTACGGGCAGGTGATGGAGGCGGCCGTGCCGCTGCCCTCTTTGAGCCGCGCCGAGCGGTGGGTGCAGGCGTTCAGAAAGGCATGCACCTGGCCGGCCTTGTCGCGCGTCAGCAGCACGGGCACGCCCAACTCGTCGAAGGTGCTGTAGCTGCCGGGCTCGGGCAGCTCTGAGCTGAAGCCCACGAGCTGCGGGTTGTCGCGGAAGATGGTCTGTTTCTCGCGCTCGAAGAGCTCGGGGTCGGTGTAGATGGCGGTGGGCACGCGCAGCACATCGGGCGCGCTGTCGGTGGTGCCGGCATCGATGTGGGCGAGCACGCTCTTCACGATGTCGACGTAGGCTTGTCTTTCGATCATGTCTTGCTCCTTGTGGTCTTTCACAGGTCCAGCACCAGCCGCTCGCCGAGGGCGCGCGAGCAGCAGGGCGTGAATTGGTCGTTGCCGCGTTTCTCTTCGTCGGTGAGGTAGCTGTCGCGGTGGTCCGGCTCGCCTTCGAGCACGCGTGTCAGGCAGGTGCCGCACACGCCTTGCTCGCAAGACACGTCGATCGGCACGCCGTGGGCGCGCAGCGCCTGCACCACGGTCTGGCCCGCCGGCACGCTGAGCGTGCGCTGGCTGCGGGCGAGGTGCACCTCGAACGCGCGGTCACTGGCGGTGTGGGCGGCCGCGTCGGCAGTGGGCGCTGCAAAGCGCTCGAAGTGGATCTGGGCTTCGGGCCAGCCTTGCTGGCGGGCGGCGTTGCACACCGCGTCGATGAAGCCACCGGGGCCGCACACGTAGACGTGGGTGGTGGCGTTGGGGGCGGCCAGCACAACGGGCAGGTCCAGCCGCTGTGCGGCGGGCCCGTCGTCGTGGTGAATGTGCACGTGCTCGGCAAACCGCGCAGCCTGGATGCGGGCGGTGAACGCGGTGCGGGCGGCCGAGCGGGTGCAGTAGTGCAGGGCGAAGTCGGCGCCGGCCTGGGCCAGGCGCTCGGCCATGCACAGCAGCGGCGTGATGCCGATGCCACCGGCCAGCAGCAGCGTGCGCCGTGCCGGCACCAGCGCAAAGTGGTTGCGCGGTGCGCCGATGCGGATCACCTGGCCCTCGGCCAGCTCGTCGTGCACGGCCACCGAGCCACCGCGCGAGCGCGGGTCGCGCAGCACGCCGATCACGTAGCGGTGGGTTTCGCGCGGGTCGTTGCACAGCGAGTACTGGCGCACCAGTCCGCGTGGCAGTTGCACGTCGATGTGCGCGCCGGCGTCGAAGCGCGGCAGCGGCTGGTCGGCCAGCGGGGCCAGCTCCAACACCGCAGTGTCGGCCGCCTCGATGGCCTTGCGCACGATGCGCACCTGAAGGGTCGCGGTGTTCATCGTGTCGGTGCGGCGAGCCGCTCTCGGATGTCCTTGCGCAGCTGATCCTTGCGCACCTTGCCGGATGCGGTGCGCGGCAGCGCCTCCACGATCACCAGGCGCTCGGGGTACTTCTGCTTCGCCACGCCGGCTTCAGCCATGCTGGCCAGCATCTGCTCGGCGCTCAAGGCTGCGCCGGGCCGCAGCACGGCATAGGCGCAGACGGTCTCGCCCAGCCGCTCGTGCGGCATCGCCACCACCGCGGCCTCGGCCACCGCGGGGTGGCGATGCAGGATGTCCTCGATCTCCTTGGCGCTGACCTTTTCGCCGCCGCGGTTGATCAAATCCTTCTTGCGGCCGGTGACGACGATGGCGCCCTCGGGTGTCAGGTGGCCCAGGTCGCCAGTGGCAAAGAAGCCCTGGGCGTCGAAACTCTCGGCCGACTGCGCCGGGTCGGCGTAGCCCAGCGCCAAGGCCGGGCCGCGCACGCAGATCTCGCCTTCCTGCCCGGGCGGCAGCGCGTGGCCGGCGTCGTCGTGGATGCGCACCTCGTAGTGCACCACCTCGCCATCGGTTTGCGCGGCCAGGTCCAGGCTGCCTTCGCGCACGAAACCGAGCGTGACCAGCGGCGCCTCGCTGGAGCCGTAGACGCGGAAGGCGCGGCCGTTCTGCAGCACCTGCGCCGCGCGGCGGATCAGCGCGGGGGGCACCTCGGCCCCGCCGCAGGCGAACAGGCGCAGCGACGGCAGGCCGGTGCCCTGGCGCTCGGCTTCGTCGAGCAACTCGTGCAGGAAGGGCGTGGCGCCCATGCTGGCGCTGACCTGCTCGCGCTCGATCAGGCCCACCGCGTCGGCGGCGCTCCAGCGCTCCATGAAGACGGTGCGCGTGCCGCAGACGAAGGGCAGCTCGATGCCGTAGCTGAAGCCGGTGACGTGTGTGACCGGCGAGGCCATCAGCACCGTGTCTCCCGGCCGCTGGCCCCAGTGGGAAAAGGCCTTGCGCAAGGTGACCGGGCCGGTGTTGTGGCTGTGCAGCACACCCTTGGGCCGGCCGGTGGTTCCCGAGGTGTAGAGCAGCAGCTTCACCGCGTTGGGGTCGACGCGCGGGCGCCCGGCCAGGCGGCGCTGCTCGCCTACCAAGGCTTCGTAGGTGTCGTCGAGCTGGGCGTTGCTAGCTCGCACGGTGGCCGCCAGGCGCAGGGCCGGCAGTTGGGGCGCGAGGCGCCGCATCATCGCGGCGTAGTCATGGCCGCGGTATTGGCCGGGGAAAAACGCCGCCTTGGCGCCGGAATCGGCCAGCATGTAGGCCACTTCGGCGTCGCGGTAGATCGGCACGATGGGCGCGACGACCAGGCCCAGCAGCGCGGCGGCCAGGTCGATCACCACCGCTTCGCGCCAGTTCGGCAGCTGGAAGGCGACCACGTCGCCGGTGGCGAGGCCGCGCACCTGCAAGGCGGCGGCGAGTGCCTGGGCCTCGCGCAACAGGTCGCCCACGCGGCAGGCCTCGCCCTCGAACACATGGGTGACGCGGCCAGGCTCGTGCTCGGCGATGGTCTCGGCCAGCTCGGCCACGGTGCAGTCCAGCCAGGCGCCGGTGTCGCGGTAGCGCGCCACGGCGGCGGCCGTCTGCGGGTTGGGCCAGCGCGGGGCGGCAGGGGGTGGGCTGCTCATCGGCATGTTGAAGCCATGGCAGGGGCACCCGAGGCCAGCGACAAGTCGGCGAAGCGCTGGAAGTGCGCGTCGCGGCTGCCGAACAAGGCGTTGATGACCATCACGCGGCGGAAGTGGTGGCTGACATCCAGCTCCTCGGTGATGCCGACGCCACCATGCAGCTGCACCGCCTCGTTGGCCACGCGGCGCGCGGCGGCGCCGATGTAGGCCCGCGCACCGCTGATCAGGCGGGCACGCTCCGGTGCCGGCTCGCCCATCGCACCCTGCGCGGCGCGCAGCAGCGCGCGCGACTCCTCCTGCAGCAGGAACAGGTCGACCATGCGGTGCTGCACGGCCTGGTTGCTGCCGATGGTCTTGCCGAACTGCTGGCGCACCTTGAGGTAGGCGAGCGTGGTGGCGATCAGGCTGCGGATCACGCCCAGGGCCTCGGCGCACAGCGCCACGGCGGCTTCGTCGTGGGCCTGGGCGATGGCCTGCGCCGCGTCACCCGCGTCCAGCCGCTCGACGGCTGCGCCATCGAAGTGCAGCCTGGCAGCCCCGCGGCCGTCCACCAGGCGGTAGGCGTGGCGGCGCACGCCGCGCGCCCCGGGCTCGACCAGGCACAGCACGGGGGCGCCACCGGCATCGGCGTCGCGGGCACTGACGATCAGCCGGCCGGCCACGTCGCCGTGCAGCACATTGAGCTTGCCGCCGTGCAGTTGGCCGCCGCGCAGCGCGCAGCCGGTGGCCTCGGCGGGGTTGTCGTCGCAGGCGTAGGCGAGTTTCAGCGAACCATCGGCCAGGGCGGGCAGCAGCGCGGCCTGCTGCGCTGCGCTGCCGGCGGCCCGCACGAGACCGGTGCCGAGCACGGCGCTGGCCAGCAGCGGCTCCATCAGCAGCCGCTCGCCGACGAGCTCCATCACCGCACCGATGGCAGCCGAGTCGGCGTCGATGCCACCCTGGTCCTCGGGCAGGCGCAGCGCCAGCCAGCCGAACTCGGCGTAGTGCGACCAGGCCGGCGCGCTGAAGCCCTCTGCGCCTTCCAGCACCGCCGCGCGCTGGGCGAAGCCGTAGTGCTCGGCCGTGTAGCGCGCCACGCTGTCGCGCAGCATCTCGATGGTGTCTTGATCTGTGCTCATAGTCCGAGCACCGCCTTCGCCAGAATGTTGCGCTGCACCTCGGACGAGCCGCCGAAGACGGTGGCGGCGCGGTTGTAGAGATGCTCCTTGACGATGCCGCCAGCGTCGTCGGGGCCGAGCGGCGGCAGGCCGGCGTGGTGCAGCGCGGCCGTGTCGTAGGCAACGCCGGCGGGGCCCAGCGTGTCGATCAGGGTCTCGGCGATGTCCTGGTACAGCTCCGTGCCACGCACCTTGATCAGCGCGGCCTCGGCGCCGCTTTCCGCACCGTTCATCACCGCCTCCATCGCCTGGTAGGCGGCGGCTTCGAGGGCGAGAAAGCGCAGCTCGAACTCGCCCAGGCGCTGGCGCAGCGAAGGCTGATCGATCCAGGCGCCGCCGCCCGGTACGCAGGTCTCGGCGGCCAGGCGCTTCAGCCGTTGCAGCACGTGGTGGGCCATGCCGACGATGGCACCGGCGCTGCGCTCGTTGCGCAGCAGGAACTTGGCATAAGCCCAGCCCGCGCCCTCGGTGCCCACCAGGTTGTCCACCGGCACGCGCACGTCGTCCAGCCAGACCTCGTTGACATGGTGGTAGCCGTCCATCGTGCGGATCGGCTTCACGGTGATGCCGGGGCTGCGCATGTCGATGAGCAGGAAGGAGATGCCGTCTTGCGGGCGGCCGTCCCGGCTCGTTCTGACGAGGCAGAACAGCCAGTCGGCCCATTGCGCGTAGGTGGTCCAGACTTTCTGGCCGCTGACGCGGTAGTGCCCGCCGTCGCGCACGGCCTCGGTGCGCAGTGCAGCGAGGTCCGAGCCGGCGCCCGGCTCGGAATAGCCCTGGGCCCAGAAATCTTCGCTGCTGACGATGCGCGGCAGGAAGCGCCGCTTCTGCGCCTCGCTGCCGTAGGTGTAGATGACCGGCCCGACGTACTTCACGCCGAACGGGATCACCCACGGGCAGCCGTGACGCGCCAGCTCGTCCTCGAAGGCAAAGCGCTCCAGCGCCGACCAGCCGGCGCCGCCGTAGGCCTGAGGCCAATGGCCGACCACCCAGCCCTGCTGCTGCAGCAAGCGCATCCACTGCAGGTAGTCGGCCTTGTCCAGCACCTGGTGGCGTTCGGAGCGCTGCCGCAGCGACGCCGGCAACACCTCTTCGCAGAAGCGGCGGATGTCCGCGCGCAGGCCCTGCGCACGCGAGCGGGCGGTGGCCACCGCGCTGGCCGTCATGCGAGGCGCTCCGGCGACAGGCGCAGCAGCTGCACGCCCAGGTTGCGGCCATGGAACAGGCGGTCCAGCGCGACGGTCAGATGCTCGAGCCCGTCGAGGATGTCGATGCGGTACTTGAGCTTGCCTTCGAGCACCAGGGCCTGCAGCCGTGACGCCACCTCGGCGTAGCGGTGGAAATGGTCGCGCACCAGGAAGCCCTCCAGGCGTGCGGCCTTGGTCACCAGCCGCATCAGCGCATTGGCGCTTTGCGTGCCGCCAGCGTTGTAGCTGGCCACCATGCCGCACAGCGCGATGCGGGCGTGGTCGTTGAGGCGCTCCATCAGCAGGTCCAGCACCGGGCCGCCGACGTTCTCGAACACCATGTCGATGCCGCCGGGGCACAGCGCGTCGAGCCGTGCGGCGACGTCGTCGGCCTTGTAATCGATGGTCGCGGCGATGCCGCATTCCTCGCGCAGCCAGCGGCACTTGTCGGGCCCGCCGGCGATGCCGACGACGCGCAGGCCGAGCCCGGCGCCGAGCTGGCAGACCAGCGAGCCGACGCTGCCGGCCGCCGCGGTGACCACCAGCGTCTGGCCCGGCTGCGGGCGACAGACCTCGTGCAGGCCGGCCCAGGCCGTGAGGCCCTGCACGTCGAGCACGCTGCGGTAGGCCGCCAGCGGCACCTCCGGGTGCGGTGCAAGCGGCATCAGCTGCGCCGCGGGCGCGGTGAACCACTCCTGGCAGCCGCCCATGCCGTTGACATAGGTGCCCACCGGCAGGGCGGGGTCGTCCGAGGCCTCGACGACGCCGAGCGTGATGCCCATCATGGTCTCACCCAGCGGCTGGGCCGGCACGTAGCTGTCCTCCTCGTTCATCCACAGGCGCATCGCCGGCGGGACGAGCAGGTAGATATTGCGCACCAGCACCTCGCCCGCGCCGGGGATGGGCCGCGCCACGCTGCGCAGCTGAAGGTGCTGGCCGGTCACCTCGGCCTGCGGCCGCTCGCGCAGGATCCATTGGCGGTTGTGCGTCATGCCGCCGTGTCCAGCCCGAGGTACTTGTCGAGCGTGAGGTGGTGGTGCCGGATGCGGCTCTCCTGGTAGCTGGCCAGGCTGACCTGGCCGCGCTGGCTGGCGCGCATGCCCTTCATCATGTAGGGCAGGTTGCGCATGTCTTCCTCGAACACGGGGCCCAGCGCGCCGATCTCGGGCGCGGCGGTGAACGGCTGGTCGTCGCCCAGGCGGTTCAGTGGCGCGGCCGGCGGGCAGGCACTGCCCGCGGGGTAGCGGCCGAGCAGGTAGACGTCGAACAGGCAGTGGTCCTGGTCGTCGCCGTCGGGGATCACGCGGTAGACGATGTTGCCGAAGTAGCCGGCCCAGACCTGGAAGTTGGGGAACACCGAGTACAGGATCGCGTCTTCCAGCTCGGCCAGCGTGGCGTCGGACAGATCGGCCCCCGCGGCGGCGGCGTAGGCCTGGCGGTTCAGCTCGCCCACGTACTTGCGGGCCGACATGCCCTCGGGCAACGCGTGGCGCGAGCCGTCGGTCTCCGACATGCGGCCCGACAGCGCGAGGATGTCGTTCAGCGTGGTCGTGTCGTCGACACCGCCCAGGTTGGGGCTGACCACACCCATCGGCGTGATGGCGCGCGCGATGTGGTCGCCGAAGACGTCGTACTGGCTGTCCACGTCGCCGGTGAAGGTCATGATGCCGGGGTGGGTGACCTTGGTGTGCATGGCCTCGAAGAAGGCCTCTTGCGCCACCTTCCAGTTGCAGGCGATGCGGCGCTGGACATGGGCGATCGAGACCGAGCGGTCCATCAGGTAGCGCTCGAAGTGCGAGGGCAGCACGCCCAGGTGCTCCAGCAGGGTGGGCGCGTCCGGATCGAAGTTGATGAAGACGAAGCCTGCCCAGCTCTCGACGCGCACCTGCGGCAGGTCGAGCTTGGCGTCGTCCAGCTGAGGGAAGTCCCAGCTGCAGGGTTTGCTCTTGAAGCGGCCCTGGATGTCCCAGGTGAAACCGTGGAAGGGGCACTTGAGCTGGCCGGCGCTGCCGCTCTGGTTGCGCAGCGTGCGGCCGCGGTGCAGGCAGGAGTTGTAGAAGCCGCGGATCACGCCGTCGTCGCCGCGCATCACGATCACCGAGCGGTCGACGATGTCGTAGACCACGTGGTCGCCGGAGCGGGGAATCTCTTCCTCGCGTGCGACGAACTGCCAGGCCTTGGGCCAGAGCTTCTCGGCCTCCAGGCGGTGGAAGGCGTGCGAGGTGTAGCGCGCGACGTCCAGGTCTTCGTTGCCGAAGTTCGGTGGGGCGGGCTTCAGGAAGGCGGGCACCTCGACGGTCTCTTCGGCCAGCAGTTGCTGGAAGCGCTGCGGGTCGCCGGCCGTTTCGGGCGGGCGCACGAAGATGTCCTGGGCCAGTGGTTTGTTCATGGTTTGTCTCCGGTGGGGTCAGGTCTGGAGAATCGTCACGGCGCTCACGCCGGGGGCGCCGTAGACATGCGTGTAGCCCAGGCGCGGCTCGCCCGGCACCTGGCGCGCGCCGGCCTGGCCGCGCAGCTGCGTGCACACCTCGACAACCTGGCGCAGGCCCGAGGCGCCGACCGGCTCGCCGTTGGCCAGGCAACCGCCGTCGGTGTTGATGGGCAGCCGGCCGCCGATCTCGGTGTCGCCGCGTTCGAGCAGCGCGAGCTGTTCGCCGTGTTCGCAGAAGCCGTTCTCGGCCATGTGGATCAGCTCGGAGCCGCTGTCGGTGTCCTGGATCTGGATCACGTCGATGTCGGCCGGGCCGACGCCGGCCTGCTCGTAGGCGGCGTTCGAGGCGGTCACCGTCGGGGCGGGCGCGCCAACAGCCGCCAGGCTGGGGCTGAAGACCTCGAACGAGCCGTGGTGCCGGCTGCGCATCAGCGCGGCCTTCACGAGCACCGGGTGGCGCGTGTACTTGTGTGCCGAGCGGGCGCTGCACAGCACCAGTGCGGCGCCGCCCTCGGCCGGGCTGCAGAACATGTACTTGCGCAGCGGCAGGTTGACCGGCATCGAGGCGGCGATCTCGTCCGCGCTGATCGCCTGCCGGCGCCAGGCGCGCGGGTTCAGCGCGCCGTTGCGGAAGGCCCGCTCGGCCACCAGCGCGAGTGCGCGCTCGGGCACGCCGTGCTCGTGCAGGTAGCGCTGGGTCTTCAGGGCGAAGAACTGGGTGGTCAGCATCAGGCCGGTCTGGCCGTACCAGTCTTCCAGGCCCCAGTCGGCCGGCTGGGCGTTGAAGGCGCCGCGCGGGTGCTTGTCGAAGCCGACCGCCACGCCGATCTCGGCCACGCCCGAGCGGATGGCCGCCACCACGCTGGCCAGCGCGCTGCCGCCGGTGGCGCAGCCGTTGGCCACGTTGACGAAGGGAATGCCCGTCAGGCCCAGCAGATTGCCCAGCGCGTCGGCGTTGCCGGCGTCCTGGCTGCCACCGTAGGCCACGCCGACGGCGCTCCACGGCACCCCGGCATCGGCCAGCGCCTCGCGCACGGCAACGGCGCCTTGCTCGACGCCGGACAAGGCGTCGGTGCGGCCGAAGGGGTGCAGGCCGATGCCGATGATGGCGACGTCGTCGTTCATGGCGCGGGCGCCTCGGGGGCGGGCTCGAAGGCGTAGGTGTGCACCGGCTCGCCGGCCGGCGTGCGGCGGTAGGCGTCGAGCGTGAGGCGCATCGGCATGCCGATGCGCAGTTGCGCGGGGTCGGCCACCGTCAGGCGCGCCTCGACCTTCAGGCCGTTGTCCAGTTCGACATAGCCCACGCCATAGGGCTGGAAGTCGGCGTCGCTGCTGTCGCCGTCGTAGGGTTGCTTGGGGCGAAAGCCCTGCACCGTCCAGGACCAGAGCCGGCCCTGGTGGCCGAGTGCGGTGTCGGTCAAGCCGGTGCCGCAGCAGCGCGTGCAGCCCCGAGCGCGCGGGAAGAACAGTTCGCCACATGCCACACAGCGGCTGCCGATCAGCGTCAGCGCGCCGTCCTGCCAGGTCATCACGTCGTTCGACACAAACGAAAGAGTTTGTTTGTTTGAAGATTCGACAAACGGCGTGCCTGCCGACGGACGCAGACTCCCGCTCATGCCGCCCCCTTCCGCGCCGCCAGGCCGCGCTGCAGCGCCTTGGCGCCGTGTGCTTCGGTGTAGGCGCGCTCGAACTCGCTCTGGGTGGTCTGGGCCAGCAGGTCGATCAGGCGCTGCAGGCGTGCGCCCTTGACATAGCCCACCGGATCCACCGCCACGCCCTGCAAGGTGGAGAAGATCAGGTCGCGCAGCACCTCGGCGGCGCCCTGCACGTCGCCCCAGAACGGGAAGTGGTCCAGGATGCTGGCGGAGATCTTGGCGTCGAGCGCGCGCTCGAGCGGGGCCAGCGCGGCGCTCAGCGTCTTGTCGGCGCGCGCGCCGCGCAACAGCTCGTGCAGCGCGATGAACGAGGGCTTGGCGTAGTACTTCTGCAGGTGAACGATCGTGTCGCGCATGTCGCTGAGGTTCGGCAACGTGCCGGCGGGCACCTTGACCTTGCCCAGCGTCTCGTCGTACTCCTTGGCGCGCAGCTCCATGATGTACTGGGCCGCGGCGGTGAAGACCGCGGCGCGCGACTTGAAGTGGTGGGTCATCGCACCGCGTGACACGCCGGCCTGCTGGGCGATCCTGTCGGTGGTGGTTTGTGCATAGCCGAGCGTGATCAGGCACTGCATGGTGGCCTCGACCACCATGGTCTGGGTCAACAGGCTCTTCTCGGCTTGCCAGGTGCCATCGACGGTGTCGCGCAGGCGGGCGGGGCGGGTCTTCTTGGCGGCGGGGGTGGGCATGTTCGTCATCGTGATTGAGCGGGTGCTCCAACGCCGGTGCAGTGCGCCGTGGTGACCGGCAGCCCGGCGGTGGTTACCAGCCAAGCGGTCATGACAGGCGGATGGAGTGTCCATAGTCTACGGTCAGCACGGTGCCGTTCATGTACGAGGACGCGTCGCTGGCCAGCAGCAGCAGCGGGCCGTCCAGCTCTTCCAGCCGCCCCAGCCGCCCGGGCGGCAGCGCGGCGACCTCGCGCTGCCCCATCTCGGTTTCGAAGAAGGGGTTGGTCATCTCGGTCGGGAAGTAGCCCGGCGCGATGGCGTTGACGCGGATGTGGTGCGGCAGCAGATCCAGCGCCATGTACTGGGTCATGTGGATCATCGCGCCCTTGGTGGTGCCGTAGTTGACGAACATCGCCTTGGCCAGGTGGCCGAGGATGGAGGCGATGTTGATGATCGAGCCGGGCTGCCCCTTGGCGATCAGGCGCCGGCTCATCTCGCGCGCCACGTAGAACGGGGCCGAGAGGTTCACGTCGAGCACCGAGTCCCACTGCTGGTTGCTCATCTCGGCGAAGGGCGCCGGCGCGGACAGGCCGGCGTTGTTGACCAGCACGTCGACGGTGCCGAGCTGGGCCTCGATGGCGTCGAAGCCAGCGCGCATCGAGGCCTGGTCGGTCACGTCCATCACGCAGGGCATGGCCTCGCCGCCAGCGGCGCGGATGGCCTCGGCCACCGCCTGCACCTTGTCGGCCCGGCGCGCCACGCAGGCCACCTTGGCGCCGGCGGCGGCCAGCACGGTGGCGAAGCGCTCGCCGAAGCCCGAGCTGGCGCCGGTGACCAGGGCCACGCGGCCGGCAAGTGAGAACTTCAGTGTGGGATCGGGGCGGGGGGAGGTGGTCATCGCATGCTCGTGTGAAAGGGGTCGGCCAGCATGGCGGGCTGGGCAAGGGCATCGGCGACGAGGCGGCAGAAGCGCGCCGCGTCGGTGCCGTTGATGACGCGGTGGTCGTAGCTCAGCGACAGCGGCAGCATGGTGCGCGTCTGCAACTGGCCGTCGACCAGCGCGAGCCGTTCGGTGCTGCGGGTGACGCCGAGGATGGCCACCTCCGGCGCGTTGATGATGGGCGTGAAGCCGGTGCCACCGATGGCACCGAGCGAGCTGATCGTGAAGCAGCCGCCGGACATCTCGGCCATCGGCAGGCCGCGGCCCCGGGCGCGCTCGGCCTTGTCGGCGAGTTCGGCGGCCAGTTCGGCGAGCGACTTCTTGTCGCAATCGCGGATCACCGGTACCACCAAACCGCCGGGCACCTCCACCGCCACGCCGATGTGGAAGTAGCGTTTGAGGACCAGCCTGTCGCCCCCAGGGGCGAGCGAGGCATTGAAGCGCGGCAGGGCCCGCAGCGCCTGCACCACGGCCTTGATCAGCAGGGGCACGAGGGTGAGCTTGATGTGCTGCTCGGCGCCCAGGCGCTTGCGCAGCGCGTCGGCCGCGTCGATGGGGGCCTCGTCGTGGTGGGTGACGTGCGGGATCTGCGCCCAGTTGCGGGCCATGAAGGCACCGACGAGCTGCTGGGTGCGGGTCAGCGCGATCGACTCCACCGGGCCGAACTGGGCATGGTCCATGACCGGCATCGGCGGCAGGTTGCCCGGCCAGGCCGAGACCGGCGGGGCGGTGGCGCGGGCCTCGTCGACTGCCATCACGCCGCCTCGGCGATTTCGCCGATCACCGTGCCGACTTCGTACACCTCGCCGGCGGCTTTGAGGATCTTCACCACGCCGGCCACCGGCGCGTCAATCTCCTGCACCGACTTTTCGCTTTCCAGCGCGTACAGCGGGTCTCCTTTGGCGACGCTGGCACCGTCGGCCACCATCCATTCGACGAGGTTGGCTTCGTTGACCGAAAAGCCGAGCTTGGGCAACAGGATGTCCATGGGGGTCACTTCAGGGTGTCGAGCACGGCCGCCTGGATGCGCGCCGCGGTGGGGATGAAAGCCGATTCGAGCGACCTCGAGAAGGGCACCGGCGAGCGCGCCGCGCCGACGCGCCCCACCGGCGCCAGCAGGCGGCCGAACAGCTGCTGGTGCAGGCGGGTGGCGATCTCGCCGCCGACGCCGAAATCCACCTGCGCCTCGTGCGCCACCACGGCGCGCCGGGTCTTGCCGGCCGAGGCCACGAGAGTGGCCATGTCCAGCGGGGAGATCGTGCGCAGGTCGATCAGCTCGACCGAGACGCCGTCCTTGGCCAACTGGTCGGCGGCGGCGCGGGCCTCGAGCATGGTGCGGCTGTAGCTGATCAGTGTCACGTCACTGCCTTCACGCACCACCTTGGCCTGGCCGAGCGGCACGCGCTGGCCGCGCTCGGGGGCGTCGCCGGGGGCGAAGTACAGCGGCAGGTTCTCGATGAAGACGCAGGGGTCGTCGTCGAAGATGCACGACAGCAGCAGGCCGTAGGCGTCGGCCGGGTTGGACGGGGCCACGACCTTCATGCCGGCGGTGTGGGCGAACCAGGCTTCCAGGTAGTCGGCATGCTGGCCGCCGGTGCCGAAGCCGGCGCCGGTGGCCGTGCGGATGGTCAGCGGCACATGGGTCTGGCCGCCGGTCATGAAGCGCAGCTTGGCCGCGTGGTTGACGATCTGGTCCATCGCCACCGCGGTGAAGTTCATCAGCATGATCTCGGCGACCGGGCGCATGCCGCCCAGCGCCGCGCCGACGGCCGCACCCATGATGGCCTGCTCGGCAATCGGCGTGGATTTGACGCGTTCGGTGCCGTATTTGGCCGACAGGCCCGCGGTGCACTTGAAGACCCCGCCGCCCTGGGCGTCGGCGATGTCTTCGCCGAGCACCAGCACGCTGGGGTCCTGGCCCATGGCGTCGTCCAGCGCGAGCTGGATGGCCTGGACCATGTTGATCTTCTTGGTGGTGGTGGCGGTCGCGTTCATGCGTTCATCTCCATGGCGAGCACGTCGATGCCCAGCTCGGCCACGTCGGGGAAGGGGCTGTCCAGGCCGAAGCGCACGGCCTCTTCGAATTGGGACTGGTTGGTCTGCTCGATGTCGGTGAGCGCGGCGTCGCTCGCATGGCCTTGGTCGATCAGCCAGGCGCGCAGGCGGGGCAGGGGGTCGGCCGCCATCGCCGAGGCCATCTCGTCCTTGGGGATGTAATGGCTGTCGTCGCCCAGCAGGTGGCCGCGGAAGCGGAAGGTCTGCGCATCGAGCAGCGTGGGGCCGCCGCCTTCGCGGGCGCGGTCGATCGCGGCCTTGGCGGCGGACCACATGGCCAGCGCGTCGTTGCCGTCGACCTCGACACCGGGCATGCCGTAGGCGATGGCCCGGTCGGCGATGGTGCGCGACGAGGTGCCGAGCTCGTACTTGGTGTGCTCGGCGTAGCGGTTGTTCTGGCAGACGAAGACGACCGGCAGCTTCCACACCGAGGCCAAGTTCAGCGCCTCATGGAAGGCGCCGATGTTGGTGGCACCGTCGCCGAAGTTGCACACGGTCACCTGGCCGGTCTTCTTCAGCTGCGCGGCCCAGGCCAGGCCGTTGGCGATGGGCAGGCCGGAGCCGACCACGCCGGTGGTGACCGGCAGGCCCGAGGCCACATGGGTGATGTGCATCGGCCCGCCCTTGCCCTTGCAGGTGCCGGTGGCCTTGCCCATGAACTCGGCGACGAAGGGCTTGAGCGGGATGCCCTTGGCGAGCTGGTCGTGGATGCCGCGGTAGGTGGTGACCACGGTGTCGCTGGGCCGCAGGTTCACCGAGATCGCGGCGGGGATCAGCTCTTGCCCACGCGGCGAGTAGTACGGCGAGGCGATCTGCCCGGCCTTGATCAGCTCGATGAACCGATCATCGGCGCACTTGATCAGCGTGGCGATGCGGTAGATCTCGATCAGCGCGGCTCGGCTCGGGGTACGGGTCTCTGGCATGCCTGTCACCTTTTTGAAAATACAGACAGATCTGTTTGTTTTAAGTGTAGCGAGTGGGGTCGGCCTGTGCGCGAGGGTTTGCCCGTAGCTGGGGAAAATCAGTGGCGTCGCGCTTCAGGGAGGGTTCAGGGGCGGATCAACTCCCCTCGTAGCGCGGCGTCCGTTTGGCCAGGAAGGCCTCGACCCCTTCGTGGAAATCCTGCGTGCCGACGCAGGCCGCGAAGGCGGCGCGCTCGGCCGCCAGCTGCTCGGCCAGGTCGTGCGACGAGGCTTCGCGCAGCAGGCGCTTGAGTTGGCCGAGCGCCACCGGGGCACCCGCGGCCAGGCGCATGGCGATCCGCATCGTCTCTTCGGCCAGCGTGTCCGCCGCCACCACGCGGTTCACCAGCCCGAGCTGCAGGGCCTGCGCGGCATCGAGCGTGTCGCCCAGCAGCGCGATCTCGAGTGCGCGCCGCAGGCCGACCAGCCGTGGCAGGTGCCAGGAGCCACCGAGGTCACAGCTCGCGCCGAGCCGGGCGTAGGCGAAGCTGAATCGTGTGCCCTCGGCGGCGATGGCCAGGTCGCAGGCCATCGCCAGGCTCATGCCGGCGCCCGCGACGGCGCCGTGCAGGCTGGCGATCACCGGGGCGCGCAGCCGCGCCAGGCATTGCAGGCCTTGGTGCAGTGGGTCGATCAAGGTCTCGGCAATGGTCTGCGGCGCGTCGCGGAACTGCGCAATGTCACCGCCCGCCATGAAGGCGCGGCCCTCGCCCGCGAGCACGACCACACGCACGCTGGTGTCGGCTTCGAGTGCGAGGCAGGCGTCGCGAAAGGCGAGGGCGAGGGCGCTGTCGGCGGCATTGAGCACCTCGGGCCGGTTCAGCCGCAGGGTGGCGATGGCGCCGTTGCGTTCGAGCAGCACGGGGGCGGGGGTGGTCATGGCGGCGGGGTCGCGGAGGAGGTGTGGGCCTTCGCCAGCAGCTTGGGGTTGCTCACTTCGAGCTGGCGCCGGTTGGTGGCTTGCAGGTGGGCCAGCACCTGGGCGCGCCAGGGGCCTTCGTCGGCGTCGCCTTCACGAATCCGCTCGCACAGCAGGCGGTTGGCGGTCAGCAGTCGATCGTGTACGGCGGCGCGATCCAGCGTCGCATCGCACGGCGGAAAGCCGAGCAGAGAGCCCAAGCGGGCCAGTTCCTCGCGGTCGGCGCTGCCACCCTGGAGCAGCGCCCGCGAGGCAATGGCCAGCGCATTGGCCATCATCAGCGCGGCGTGGCGTTGGTTGTCCGGCAGTGCCGGCAGCAGTTCGTCGCGCAACACGCTTCGTGCGGCGTCGAGCAAGGGCGCGCCGATGAGGGCTTCGTTGATCACTTGGTCTCCGTCATCGCCAGGATCTCGTGCTCGAGCTCGGGCACGATGTGGCCGGTCAGTGCGAGCAGCAGCGAGCTTTCCTCGCCGCTGGCATGGCGCTCGGCCTGTTGCAGCGCGATGACAGCCCAGGTGACGTGGGCCATCAGCTCCCAGTAGGGCACCGCGCCGCGGTCCAGCGGTTGGCCGCTTGCTCGTTCATAGCCGCGGTAGAAGGCCTCGCGCGGGCCGATGCCGCCGGCCTCTCGCTCGACGGCGCCGAAGCGCCAGCACTTGGCGCAGAACCAGCCGATGTCCTGCAACGGCTCGCCCCAGGCCGCGAATTCCCAGTCGAGGATGCCGGTCAGGCCCTGCGCGTCGACCAGGTAGTTGCCGGTGCGAAAGTCGCCGTGGCACAGCACGATGCTGCCGCGTGGCGGGGCATGGCGCTCCAGCCAGCGCAGCCCCCACTCGAGGGCGGGCTGGGGTGTGGCCAACGCGTCGAGGTGCTCCTGGCAGCGGCGCACGGTGCGCAGCGCGGGGGATTCGTCGCAGGCGGGCAGGAAGGCGAGATCGGCGCGCGGCGGGCGGATGGCGTGGATGCGGGCCAGCTCTTCGCCCAGTTGCTCGGCCAGGCGGCTGCGGTCGCCGCGCCAGCCGCTGTCCTTGACCAGCACGTGGCCGGCGGCGGTGCCGGCCACGCAGCGCATCAGGAAGAAGGGCCGGCCGATGACGGCGCGGTCTTCGCACAGCCACAACGGCTCGGGCACGGTGACGCCGGCGCGGAACGCGGCGCGCAGCAACGCAAACTCCTGCGGGCGGCCCAGGCTCACGGCCACGCCGGAGGGTGCATCGGTGCGCAGCACCAGCACCTGCAGGCCCGCATGCGGGCCGCCGTCGATCTGCACCTGCAGGCGCCAGTTCTGCTGGATGGCGCCGCCGGACAGGCGGGTGGCTTCGTGCACGGCGGCATCGCGGGCCCCGGCCTGTCCGGCGATGAAGCGCGCGATGGAGGTGCGGAAGTCGGTGTTCATTCGGGCGCCACGCCCTTCAGGATCCGCTTGGCCAGGCTCCAGCGGTGTACCTCCGACGGGCCGTCGTAGATGCGGAAGGCGCGCACGTCGGCAAAGATCTTCGCGACGATGGTCTCGCCGGTGACGCCCTGGCCGCCGAGGAATTGCACGCAGCGGTCGACCACGCGCCAGATGGCCTCGGAGGCGATCACCTTGCACATGCTCGATTCGGTGAGGCCGAGCTGGCCCTGGTCCAGCACCCAGGCGGTGTGCCAGATGGCCAGCCGCGCCACATGCAGGTCCATCTCGTTGTCGGCCAGGCCGAAGCCGACCGCCTCGTGCTGGCCGAGCGGCTTGCCAAAGGCATGCCGGCTGCGCGCATAGGCGAGGGCGGTGTCGTGGGCGCGGCGGGCCGCGCCCAGCCAGCGCATGCAGTGCGTCAGGCGGGCCGGCGAGAGCCGGACCTGGGCGTACTTGAAGCCCTCGCCGAGCTCGCCGAGGATGCCGCTGGCCGGCACGCGCAGCCCGTCGAAGCGCACCACGCCGTGGCCGCCGGGAAAGCAGCTGTCCAGCGTGTCCATCGTGCGCTCGATGGTGATGCCGGGGCTGTCCATGTCGGCCAGGAACATGGTCGCGCGGCCATCGGGCAGCCTGGCCATGATGATCGCGAAGGCCGCCCCGTCGGCGCCGGTGATGAACCACTTGCGGCCGTCGATGACGAAGTGTTCACCGTCACGCACGGCCGTGGTCTGCAGCATGCCGGGGTCGGATCCGGCCCCCGGCGCGGGCTCGGTCATGCAAAAGCACGAGCGCGTTTCGCCGGCGGCCAAGGGGCGCAGCCAGCGCTCCTGTTGCGCCGGGCTGGCCACGGCTTCGAGCAGGTGCATGTTGCCCTCGTCCGGCGCAGCGATGTTCAGCGCCAGCGGGCCCAGCGGCGAGTAGCCGGCTTCTTCGAAGACGATGGCCTTGGCGCGGTGGTCCAGCCCCATGCCGCCGAAGCGCGGGCCGACGTGGGGCGACAGCAGCCCGGCGCGGCGCCCCTTGGCCACCAGCTCGTGGCGCAGCGCGTCGCTTGGGCCGTGGGGCGACTGGCGCGGGTCGCGCTCCATCGGCACGATCTCGTCGGCGATGAAGCGGCGGGTGAGGTGCTGCAGTTCGCGCAGCGGCGCGGAGAGGCTGAAGTCCATCGAGGCCGGCCGGTCAGAGGCGCTCGAAGATCGCGGCGATGCCCTGCCCGCCGCCAATGCACATCGTGACCAGTGCGTAGCGGCCGCCGCTGCGTTGCAGCTCGTGGATGGCTTTCACGCTGATCAGCGCGCCGGTGGCACCCACCGGGTGGCCCAGCGAGATGCCGGAGCCGTTGGGGTTGACCTTGGCCGGGTCCAGATCCAGCTCGCGCATCACCGCGCAGGCCTGGGCGGCGAAGGCCTCGTTGGCTTCGATCACGTCCATCTGGTGGGCCCGCAGGCCGGCGCGCTGCAGGGCGGCGCGGGTGGCCGGCACCGGGCCCATGCCCATGTAGGCCGGTTCGACACCGGCGTGGGCATAGCCGACCAGGCGGGCCAGCGGCGTCAAGCCCCGGGCGCGCGCCGCGTCGGCATCGGCCAGCACCACCGCGGCGGCGCCATCGTTGATACCGGAGGCGTTGCCTGCGGTGACCAGGCCGTCTTTCTTGAAGGCGGGCTTCATGGCCGCGAGTTGCTCTGCCGTGACACCACCACGCACGTGCTCGTCGGTGTCGAACACCAGCGGTGCGCCGCGGCGTGACGGCAACTCGACGGGCACGATCTGCGAGGTGAAACGGCCGTCCGCGATGGCGCGGGCCGCGCGCTGCTGGCTTTCGAGCGCCAGTTCGTCCTGCATCGCGCGGGTGATGCCATGGCGCTCGGCCACGTTCTCGGCCGTCATCCCCATGTGGAACTTCTGCCAGGGGTCGTGCAGGATGCCGGTCATGTAATCCAGCAACTGCGTGTCGCCCATGCGGATGCCCCAGCGGCCGGCGGTCATCAGGTAGGGGCCGCGGGTCATCGATTCGGCGCCGGCGCCGATGGCGAACTCGGTGTCGCCCAGTGCAATGGCCTGCGCCGCGCAGACGATGGCCTGCAGCCCCGACCCGCAGAGCCGGTTCACGTTGTAGGCGGGGGTTTCGATCGGCACGCCGGCATCGACGGCGGCCACGCGGCCGAGGTAGGCGTCACCCGGCTCGGTGGGGATCACGTTGCCCATGACGACCTGGCCGATGAGCGAGGGCTCGGCACCGCTGTGCCGCAAGGCACCGCGCAGCGCGGTGGTGGCCAGCTGGCGCAAGGGAACCTCCTTGAGGGCGCCACCAAAACTTCCGATGGCGGTGCGGGCGGCACCCAGCACCACGATGTCACGCGTAGCCATGCAATTCTCCGGGGGAGCCGTCCCGTCGTCGACGGCGGCAGATCGATACAGCGCCCGTAGCGTATCAAACAAACAAACACGATGGTTTGTTAATTCATTGGCGATTACCCTGGTGCCGCTCCGGCCCGCGTGGTCCGGCCCCAGGTGGCTCGTTCAGCGCCCGTCCCGCGTGCGCATCGCGATCCGCGTGAGCCCCTCGAATTGGCACAGGTCCATCAGGTGCACGATCTCCTGGTAGGCGGCCCGGGTGTCGCCATCGATCCGCACGGCCTGGTTCGGGTTCTGCGTGGCGACGGCATGCAGCCGCTCGCGCAGCACGGCCTGGCTCACCCGCTCGCGGCCCCAGTAGACGCCGCCCTTCGCGTCGACCCCGATCACCACCACATCCGGTGCGGCGCTGGCCTTGTCGAGCGAGACGGCGGCGTCGGGCAGCGTGATCGGCAGCTCCTTCAGCGGCTGGCCGTCGGCCTGGTGCTTGAACGAGGTCGCCACCATGAAGAACATCAGCAGGAAGAAGATGCAGTCGATCAGCGCGATGAGGCTGATCTCCGGCTGTTCGTCATCGCCCAGGTCGACGCGCATCAGCGGGCTCCCGGTCGCACGCAGGCGTCGAGCACGCGATCCAGCTGTTCCTCCAGCGCCAGCCCGCTGACCACCAGCCGGTGGCGGAAGTAGTGGTGCATGGCCAGCGAGGGCAGGGCCACGGCCAGGCCCGCCGCGGTGTTGATCAGCGCCTTGGAGATGCCGCCGGCCAGCAGCGACGCGTCGCCCGTGCCGCCGGTGAAGGCGATCACGTGGAAGGCCTCGATCATGCCGACGACGGTGCCCAGCAGGCCGACGATGGGCGCCACGGTCGCCACCACGGCGAGAGGGTAGGCCCGCTGCTGCTGGCCGCGCAGCGCCCGCGAGGCCACCTCGCCGGCGCGCGTGGCCAGCACTTCGGCGGACCAGCGCGCGCGGTGCTCCACCAGGAAGCGCAGCGTGCGGGCCAGCACGCTGTCGTTGCGCGAGAGCGCCTGCTCCAGTTCGTCGAAGCGGCCGCCCTGCCACAGCGGCACCACCTCGTCCACCAGCGCCGGCGGCACCACCGCGCCCGGCCGGAAGCGGTGCAGCCGCTCCAGCGCGACCGCGATCGCCAGCACCGACAGGGCGCCGATGACCCAGATGCCGGCACCGCCGGCGACCAGTTGTTCGTAGAAGTTGAGCTGCACGATCAGGTTCCCTGTGTTCGGGCGTGGGGATGAAAGGTTGCGATTCGGCTCATGGCGCCAGCACCACCGAAAAGAAGGTCCGCTCGCGGTCGTTGACCAGCTTCATCAGCAGGCGGTGCGTGCCGCGGCTCAGGTGCACCCGGCGGTGGCCCTCGGCCAGCGCGAGGCTGGCCACCTGCTCGTCCGGCAGGTAGTAGGGCGGGCGGTACCAGGGCTTGTCGCCGCGCGCGCTGGCCCAGACCAGGCGCCCGTCCAGCCAGAGCATCGAGTCGTCGTCGGCGGCGATGGCCAGCCACACGTCGCGGGCCTCGTCGACGCGCAGCTCGGAGTAGGCGTAGTAGACGGCGCGCTCCGCGCGGTCCGGCGGGATGAACGGGTAGAAGCCTCGGCTGGCGTATTGCCAGGTGAGCGTGCGGCCGTCCAGGCCCGGGTAGGTGCCGTCCAGGTCCACATGCTCCTCGGGCGGGTACACGGTCTCCAGCGCATTCTTGCGATCGGCCGCGAACGGGCCGAGCAGGTACCAGCTGTCCAGGTAGACCCGTGTGGCGAAGGCGCCGCCGGGGCCGAGCACGCGGCCGGCGCCGGTGCGCAGGCTCTCGGGCGCGATGGCTGAGGGCTGGGCCAGGTCGCCGGCGCCCTGCCCGGCGGCGCCGGTGAGGTCGAGGTTGCCGCCGGGTGCACGGACCGGCGGCTCCTCGCCGACCCGCGGGATGCGCGGCCCGGGTTCGTCGGCACGGGCGATGCGCCCACCGGCCACGCCGGCCACCTTCTTCGGGTTGACCGAGCGCCCGCCCTCGAAGCCCGGCTCGCCCACGCGCCCCTGCGGCGGCCCGTTGCGGAACTCGGCAGCGAGCTGGTCCGCCAGCGAGCGCGGGATGCCGTCGGCCGGGGCCTTCTGGCCGGTCGAGCCCTCGGCGGCGCGGGTCACCTGGATCCCGTTGCGCTGCGCCTCCAGCTGCGCCCGCTGGGCCTCCAGGGCCTCCTTGGCGCGCCGCTCCAGCTGCTGGATGGCTTCGGCCGGCGACGACGCGGCAACGGGCGGCGGCTCGGCAGCGGCCCGGGCGTCGACCTCGCGGCGCGCGGCCTCCAGCGGCATCCCGGTCATGCGGGCCAGGGCGTCGGCCCGCAAGCGGCGCTGCATGGCGTCGATGGCGGCGGACAGTGCCTTGGCGCGCGCGGCCAGGGCCTCGGGCGACGAGCCCTCCGAGCCGGGCTGGGGAGGCGGCGCTTCGCCGGCGGCCTCCGCCAAACGCTGCAGGATCTCGCGCATGTGCGCCACCCGCTGCGCCAGCTGGCGCTCCTCGGTGCGGGCGATCTGGCCGGCCGTTTCCCGGGCGGCGGCGGCCACCGACATCACCCGCTCCGTCTCGCCCAGGCCCGCCAGGTTCATCAGCACGAAGGCGATCACGCCATGCAGCGCGATGGAGCCGGTGAGGTAAGGCCGATCCGCCACATGGCGACGAGCCCGCCCGAGCAGGCGGTCGCTGGCACGGAAGGTCGCGAGGTTGGGCGCTGCCATCAGAAGCTCAGCACGAAGGCGGCGCCGCCTTCCAGCGGGCGCACGTGGCGTACGCGGCCGCCCATGCCGTGCACCAGCTGGCGCACGACGGTCAGGCCGATGCCCTGGCCGCCCTCGCGGGCGCTGAAGAAGGGCAGGAAGATCTTGCGCTCCATGCCCGCGGGCACGCCCGGGCCGTTGTCGCGCACGCTGATCTGCAGCCGCCCGCCGCGGCCCTGGCGCGCCTGCACCCACAGGCGCGGCGTGGGCTGCCCGGCGGTGGCCTGCTCGGCGTTGGTCAGCAGCGCCAGCAGGGCCTGCTCCAGCTGGCCCTCGTCGGCCTGCAGCCGCAGGCTGGGCGAGGCCAGCTCGAACTGGGCCTCGCCGCCTCTAGCCGCCCAAGCGGGTGCCACGGCCTGGCGCAACCGCGCGAACAGCTCCTGCAGGTCGACCGGCGCCAGGCTCGGCGCGGGCCACTGGCTCACCCGGCGGTAGGTGGCCACGAAGCTGGACAAGCCCTCGGCGCGCTGGCCGATGCCATCCAGCGCGGTGCGCAACTCGGCCTCGACCAGGGGCTTCTCGTCCAGCAGCATCAGGGCGGTTTGGCTGAGGCTCTTGATGGGCGTCAGCGAGTTCATGATCTCGTGGGTCAGCACCTGCACCAGCTGCTGCCAGGCCAGCAGCGACTCGGTTTCCAGCTCGTTTTCCAGCGGCACCAGCACCAGCAGGGCCTGGTCGGTGCCGTCCAGCGCCAAGGTCTGGCGCTGCAGCTGCCAGCGCTCGCTGCCGCGCTCGGTGTCCAGCAGCACCGGGCCGCTGCCGCCGGCCTCGCGCAGCAGGGCATGCAGCGCATCGCGGTCGCGCACGGCGCCCGGTGCGGACAGGCGGCGGGCGCGGCTGGTCAATGGCCACAGCCGGTCACCGACCCGGGCCCAGGCGGCCACCGGCAGGTGCTCCAGCTGGGCCTGCAGCAGGCTGTAGCGCTGCGGGTCCACCGGGGCGGGCGGTTCGGGCGGCGGCGGTGCCGGGTGGCGGCCGGCGGCCGCGCGCCGCGCCAGCGGCCAGGCCACGGCCAGGCCCACCAACGCCAGCACCACCGCCGCCACCCAGGCCCGTGGCGACGCCTCGGCGGCGTGCGCCACTGCGCCGGCTGCCAGCCACAGCAGCGCGGCCACGCCCAGGCGGAGCATGTCAAAGCCCATGCTTGTCCAGCCGGCGGTACAGCGCGGCGCGCGACAGGCCCAGCAGGCGGGCCGCCGCGCTGAGGTTGCCCTCGGCCTCGGCCATGGCCGCCAGCACGGCGGCGCGCTCCTGCGCAGCCAGCGAGCGCAGCGGCTCGGCCACCACCGCGGCGGCGGGGTCGCCACCCGGCGCCGGTTGCGCGCGCTGCAGGGCCTCGCGGCAGGTGGCGATCAGGCGCACGTTGTCCCAGGGCTTGGTGATGAAGTCGAAGGCGCCGCGCTTGAGCGCCTGCACGGCCAGCTCGATGTCGGCATAGGCCGTCATCACCACCACCACCGGCGGCTGCGGCCGGGCCTGCACCTCGGCAAGCAGCTGCAGGCCCTGTGTGCCCTCGGTGCGGCCGGGGCCGAAGTTCAGGTCGAGCAGCAGCAGCGCCGGCCGCAGTTTGTCCAGCGCGGGGATCAACTCCGCCGGCCGGCGCAGGCAGCTGATGGGCGCGACGCGGCGCTGCAGCAGCAGCTGCGCGGCCAGGCCCACGCCGGGGTCGTCGTCGAGCAGCAGGATGGTGGGGGATTCCGTCACGAGCGGCATCTTCGCAGCACCGGATGGGCGTGCGCCAGGGTGGTGTCCGGAAGCGGACAGGGGTCTGGCCCGCGGCCGCCGCCTGCCGGATGCTGTGAACCCTGATGAGCCTGAACCCGCCCCAACTGCCACCCAGCGGCGCCACCATGGACCGCCCGTTGCCGCCTGCGCCGCGCTGGCGCCGCCGGTGGCCCATGGCGGCCTGGGCGGCGGCGGCCGTGGCCGTGGTGGCGCTGCTGGCCTGGCAACGCGCACCGCAGCTGCAGGTGGTGGCCACGCCGCAACTGGCAGCGGTGCAGGCCGGCATGTTCCGCGACGAGCTGGCGCTGCGGGCCCGGGTGGAGCCGCTGCGCTCGGTGCAGCTCGACGCGGCCGAGGCCGGCCGGGTCGAGGCGGTGCTGGCGCACGATGGTGACCGGGTCGACGCCGGCGCGCCGCTGTACCGCCTGCACAGCCCCGAGCAGGAGCAGCTGCTGATGCAACGCAGCGCCGAGGTGGCCCAGCAGATGGCCAACGTGTCGGTGCAGCGCAGCGCGCAGGCGGCCAGCCTGGCCATGAACCGGCGCGAGCTGGCGCAGCTGCAGGCCGCCGAGGCGCAGGCCGAGACCGAACACGCCAGGCAGGCCCAGCTGGCCACGGCCGGCTTCGTCTCGCCCGCCGCGCTGGAGCAGGCCGAACGCCAGCACCGCCTGGCCACGCAACTGCTGCTGCAGGCCCGCCAGGATCTGGGGCTCGAGGCCAGCACGCGCCAGCAATCAATCGACGAGATGGCCCGGGCGGTGCAGGGCCTGCAGCGCGGCCTGCAACTGCTCGAGCGCTCGCGTGACCGGCTGCAGCAGCGCGCGCCGATCGCCGGGCAGCTCAGTGGCTTCCAGCTGCAGGTGGGTGCCAGCGTGCGGCCCGGCGACCGGCTGGGCCGCATCGACGACCCGGCCAGCGGCATGCAGCTGGTGGCCGACGTGGACGAGTACTACCTGCCCCGCCTGCAACCCGGCCAGGTGGCCACCAGTGCCAGTGGCCGCCTGAATCTGGCCCAGACCCTGCCGCAGGTGCAGGGCGGCAAGGTTCGCGTGCTGCTGCGCTGGCCCGAATCCACCGCGCCCGCCACCCTGCGCCCCGGCCAGGCGGTGGATTTGCGCCTGCAGCTCAGCGAGCCCACGCCCGCCTTGCTGCTGCCCGAGGGCCCCGGCGTGCAGAGCCGGCTCTACGTGCGCCAGGGCCGCGAATTGCAGCGCCGCACCGTGCAACTGGGCCGGCGTGCCGCCGGCCAGGTGGAGGTGCTGTCCGGCCTGAACGCCGGCGACCTGGTCCTGATTTCCCAACCCCCTATCGATGCCGAAAGGCTGGCCCTGCCGTGATTGAACTGAACCAACTGAGCAAACGGCACCGCGCCGGCGATGTCGAGACCACCGCGCTGGACGCGATCGACCTGGTGGTCGAGGCCGGCGAATACGTCGCCATCACCGGCCCGTCGGGCTGCGGCAAATCGACGCTGCTGGGCCTGCTGGGCCTGCTGGACCGGCCGAGCAGCGGCAGCTACCGCCTGGAGGGCGAGGACGTGTCGGCCAAGACCCCGCGCGAGCTGGCCGCGCTGCGCCGGGGCCGCATCGGTTTCGTCTTCCAGAGCTTCAACCTGGTGGACGAGCTGAGCATCCGCGACAACGTGCAGCTCGCGCTGCGCTACGGCACGCTGCCCGAGAAGGCCCAACGGGCCCGTGTGGCCGAGGTGTTGGAGCGCCTGGGCCTCGCGCACCGTGCCAGCCACCACCCCAGCCAGCTCAGCGGCGGCCAGCAGCAGCGGGTGGCGATTGCCCGTGCCATCGCCGCGCGCCCGGCGCTGCTGCTGGCCGACGAGCCCACCGGCAACCTGGACAGCGCGCACGGCCAGGAGGTGATGCGCCTGCTGCGCGAGCTCAACGACGAAGGCACGACCCTGGTCATGGTGACCCACAGCGCCGAGCATGCCGCGCTGGCCTCGCGCACCGTGCGCCTGCTCGACGGTCGCGTGCTGGTGGACGCCCATGCGGAGCACGCCGCATGACGGGCCTGTTGAGGGATGCACTGCGCGGCCTGCGCCACCGCCGCGGCGCCACCCTGGTGGCGGTGGGCGGGTTGATGCTGGCGCAGGCCGCCTGCCTGCTGGTGGGCTTGCTCGCGATCGCGCTGGCCGACGTCGACCCCAGCATCCCGGATCCTGAACAGGTGGTGGTGCTGGACTTCAAGGGCAACCCGCCCGGCCAGCCCGGCCCCTGGCTGGCCTCGTCGCCAGTGGCCTTCGGGCCGATGCTGAAAGAGCGGCAGCTGCCGCTGGACGGCATCGCCCGTGTCGCGCCCGACGGCATGGACATCCACCACGAAGGGCGCCTGCAGCCTGCCCTGCTGCTGCTGGCCGATCCCGAGGCGGTGCCCGTGCTGGGCCTGAAAGCCCTGCATGGCGACCTGCGTGCGGCCCTGAGCCAGCACGACGGCATCGCCATCACCACCGGCCTGGTGCGCAAGCTCTGGGGCGAGCTGCCGCCGGTGCAGGCGCTGGGCCGGCGCCTCGAATCGCGCGGCAGCTTCTACACGGTGGCGGCGGTCATGCCCAACACCGACCCGCGCGCCCCGCTGTGGGGGGCGAACCCGATGGTCGGCGACGCGATGGCGATGGTCGGCTTCGACTCCCAGGGCAACCCCTGGACCGAGGAAAACCGCCAGGCCATCTTCATGGCCAACGGCCGCGTGTTCGCCCGGTTGGGCGCGGGCGCCACGGTCGAGCAGGTGGGCGGCTGGATGCGCGAGGCCTTCCTGGCCAGCCCGCGCTACGCCGACCTGCCGGCGGAGTGGAAGCAGGGCCGCGAGGCGGCCTACTTCCGTGGCCTGACGCTGACGCAGCTGCCGTTCGAAGGCGAAGCGCAGGAACTGCGCTGGCAGCTGATCGGCGCGGTGGCCGCGGCCACCGCGTTGCTGCTGCTGATGGCCGCGTTCAACCACATGAACCTGCAGGTCGCGAGCCTGTTGCAGCGCCAGCGCGAAACGGCGTTGCGGCGCAGCCTGGGCGCGGACGGCCGCCACCTGCTGCAGCTGTGGGCGATGGAGGCCTTGCTGCCGCTGCTGGCGAGTGCCGCCGGTGCGTTGCTGCTGGCCTGGTGGGTGGCGCCGGCGGTGGCCAACTGGATGGGCCTGCCGCCGGCCCTGCCGGTGGCCGACCCGCTGCCGGCGCGCGCGCTGGCCGGCCTGCTGGTGAGCGTCGGCATCCTGCTGCCTCTCACGCTCGCCTGGCCGGCCTGGATGGCGCTGCGCCGCGCTCCGGCCCCCGCGCTGCAGGGCCGCACCGCCAGCGAAGGCCCCTGGGGCCGCCGGGTCCGCCAGGGGCTGCTGGCCCTGCAGCTCGGCGGTGCGTTGATGCTGCTGTCGCTGGCCGGCGTGATGGCCGTGCAGCACCACCATCTGCTGCATGTCGACCGGGGCTTCGACACCCGCCACCGGATGTGGCTGGGCATCATGATCGACCCGACACGCATGCCGCCGTTGGGCGACTTCATCGCGGCCTTGGACCGGCATCCGGCGATCCTGCACTGGGCCTTCAGCGGCAGCCGGCCGGGGGCGGACACCCAGGGCCAGAACGAGCTGCACGTGAGCGCCAGCCAGCACAAGCTGCTGCTGCGCATGAGCACCGTCTCGACCGGCTACTTCGACACCTACGGCATGACCGTGCTGGCCGGCGACCTGCGCACCGGCGCCGGCGACAAGCGGCTGGTGATCGATGCCAAGGCCGCCCGCCTGCTGGGCTTCGCCGCCCCGCAGGACGCCGTCGGCGCGCTGCTGCGCGGCGGTGGCGGCTGGCTGCAGGAGGGGGAGGACCCGCGCCGCGTGGTGGCCGTGATCAAGGACGTGAAGCTGGAGTCCGCGCGCGACCCGGCGCTGCCACAGGGCTTTCTGCTCGACGACAAGCCGCAATGGGATCTCTCGGTGCACGGCACCGACCTGCCCGCGCTGCGCCAGGCGCTGGACGACATCTGGAAGGCCCATGGCCCGCCGGTGCCCCACCAGATCCAGGCCTCCGACGAGCTGATCGCCGAGACCTACCGCCTGGAGGAGCAGCTGACAACGGTGCTGATCACCGTCTCGCTGCTGGCGATGGGGGTGGCGATGCTGGGCGCCTACGCCCTGGTGGCCGACACCTTGCGCCGGCGCCGCACCGAGCTGGTCCTGCGCCGCCTGCACGGCGCCGGGCACCTGGCCATCGCCCGCGAGGTGGCGGCGGAGTTCGCGCTGCCGGTGGCCGCCGCGGCGCTGTGCGGCCTGCCGCTGGCGGCCTGGCTGGGCGAGATGGTCCTGGGCGGCTTCGTGGACCGCGTGGGCCTGGCCAGCGGCGTGGCCGGGCCGCTCACCGCGGCGGCCGCGGTGACGTTGGCGGTCACCGCGCTCGCCGCGCTGCGGCATGTGCGGCAGGCCCTGGCCCTGCAGCCCATCGAGGCGCTGCGCTGATCACTCGGGTCAGTTGCCGCGCGGCAGCAGCTTGTCGAAATCGCCGTCGAGCCGGGCAAGTGAGGCGGAGATCTTCGTGCGCCTCGCCGCGACCCACTCGCCTTGCTGGGCGAGGCGCTGTGTGGAGGTCTTCAGCATGCGCTCCATCTCGGCCGGCTGCGGGCCGCCGGCCGAGGCGCGGTGGCGGACGATGGCGACCGGATCCAGCGTCGAGCGGAATTCGGTCTCGCTCATCGGCAGCTCGGCGGCGACGGCGAGGCCCTTGACGGTGTCCGCATAGATGCGCTTCGCCTCGGCGTAGGGGAAGTCCAGCGGCTTGATGTTCTTGGCCTTGGCGTAGTCCACCACCTCGGAGGCGAAGTGGTGCCCGGCGCGGAACGGCAGCTTGTACTTGCGCATCAGCACGTCGGCCAGCTCCTGCGAGGCCGTCCAGTCGCTGTTGAGTTCCTCCAGCGCACGCTCGGGGCTGATCACCAGCCCGTTCAGCACCTTGTCCCAGTTCTTCAGCATCGCAATGGCGCTGTTGACCATCGCGCTGTTCGGCCGCACTTCCTTCGGGTCGCCCATGCCCGGGGTGATGTTGTGGGCCTGGATCACGACGCCCATGGCCAGCGAGATCGCGGTCGAGGCGTCACGCCGGGTGGTGTTGAGCAGGCCGGGGTTGCGCTTTTGCGGCATCGCGCTGGAGACATAGGTGTTGCTGCCGCCTTCCTCCAGCAGGATCCACGGGCGGGCCTGCGCATACTGCGTCATCAGGTCCTCGACGAAGTGGCCGGTGTGCAGCGCGATGCTGGTCACGATGGACCCGGCTTCCACCGGTTGCTCCATCGACGAGATCTGCGCCGCGTCGTAGGCGTTGTCCACGGTGGTGGCGAAGCCCAGGTACTCGGCCATGCGCGTGCGGTTCAGCGGCCAGCTGGTGCCGTTCAGCACCGTGGTGCCCATCGGCGACCGGTCGACCCGCGCATACAGCTCGCGCAGGCGCTGGGCGTCCCGGTCCAGGCCGGCCGCATGGCCCAGCAGGTAGTGGCCGTAGCTGTTCGGCTGCGCGGCCACGCCGTTCGTGTAGTTGGGCACGATGGTGTCGACATGCTTGCCGGCCAGCTTCACGAGCGACCCGGCTGTCTTGTTCAGTTGATCGGCCAGGTTCAGCAGGTCGTCGCGCAGGATCGCGGCGCGGTAGGTGGCGTGCATGTCCTGGCTGGAGCGCCCGGCATGGATCAGCGTGACCTCCTGCCCGGCCGCCTGGATCAGCAGCGGCTCGAAGGTGATCACGCTGGATGGCCGCTTGCCGCCGGGCAGGTTGCCGTCCTGCAAGACCTTGGCGATGCCGGCGGCGACCCGCGGCGTCAGCGCCTTGTCCAGCAGGCCCTCCTCGCTGTTGATCACCGCCGAGGCCTTGTTGATCTGGCCCAGCCAGTAGAACTCGTCGCGGGGGGCGGCGGTCTGCGACAGCGCGGGCTGGGCCCACGCACCGGCCACCAGGGCCAGGCTGAGAACGAGACGATTCGCGGCGATTCGGGGGCGTGACATGGGGCGACCTCTGCAGGCTGACGGGCCAGGGGACGGTACGCGAGCCGCAGCGAAACATCAAATGTCCGGGCCCCGTTCCCTTCTGGCCTCAGCCTGCGGCCCCCTTGGCGGGCCCGAGAGGTACAGTGCCGCATGGACCGCTCGCGCACTCACTGGACCCTGGGTGCCAAGCTCGCCCTGATGGGCCTGCCGTTTCTGCTGCTGGGCCTGTTGACCACCGCGCTCACGCTGTGGGTGTCCTGGCAGCTCGACGGCGGTGCCGCCGCGGTCAACGAGGCCGGGCGGATGCGCATGCAGGTCTACCGCATGGCCTGGCTGGCCGGCAAGGACGAGCGGCCTGCGCTGGCGGCCCAGTTGGAATCCTTCGACTCCAGCCTGGTGCTGCTGCGCCATGGCGACCCCGAGCGGCCGCTGGTCATGCCCTGGGACGACAGCGTGCGGTTGCGCTTCGAGGCGGTGCAGTCGGAGTGGGCCGCCTACCGCCATCGCTGGGCTGCCCCCGGGCCGGCGCTGGCCGCTCAGGACGAGCCGACCACCGGGCTGGTCGAACGCATCGACCAGCTGGTGACGGCGATCGAGGCGCACCTCTCGCGCTTCACCTCGCTGATGCACCTGCTGCAGTTGCTGACGATGACCGTGGCGGTGATCGGCTCGGCGGTGCTGGTGGTCACCGGCTACCGCTATGTGCTGGAGCCGGTGACGGCGCTCAAGCAGGCCATCGGCCGCGTGCGCGAGGGCGATTTCGAGGCCCGTGTGCAGCCGGCCAGCAGCGACGAGTTCGGCGCGCTGGCCGAGGGCTTCAACGACATGGCCGAGCAACTGCACACGCAGTACCAGAACCTGGAGGCCCGGGTCGCCGAGAAGACGTTCGAGCTGAAGGAGAAGCGCGAGCGCCTGGAGGCCTTGTACGACGTCAGTACCCTGGTGATGCACACCGCGACACTGGAGCAACTGGCCCAGGGTTTCACGGCACGCGTGCGGGCGGTGGTGGGTGCCGATGCAGCGGCCTTGCGCTGGACCGACGAAAGCAACCAGCGCTTCGTGATGCTGGCCTCCGACGGGCTGCCCACCAACATGCTGGAGGAAGAGCACTGCATCCGGGCCGGCGATTGCCACTGCGGGGTGACGGCCGGGCAGACCGCGGCCAAGGTGGTGCCCATCCACGCGCTCGATGGCCAAAGCCAGTTGCTGTGCGAGCGGGCCGGCTGGGCCACGGTGGTGGCGGTGCCGATCCGCCTGAAGGAGCGGCTGATCGGCGAGCTGGACCTGTTCTTCACGGCCGAGCGCAACCTGGCCGAGGCCGAGCGCTCGCTGCTGGATGCCCTCACCGTGCACCTGGCCAGCGGCATGGAGAACCTGCGCCTGAACGCGTTGGAGAAGGAGGCCGCGGTGGCCCAGGAGCGCGGCTTCATCGCGCGCGAGCTGCATGACTCCATCGCCCAGTCGCTGGCCTTCCTGAAGATCCAGGTGCAGCTGATGCGTGACGCGATGGAGCAGGGCGACCCGGGCCGCATGGCCGAGGTGCTGGCCGAGATCGAGCTGGGCGTGCGCGAAAGCCATGGCGACGTGCGCGAGCTGCTGATGCACTTCCGCACCCGCACCAACACCGAGGACATCGAGCCCGCGCTGCACACCACGCTGCGCAAGTTCGAGCACCAGACGGGCATCGCCACCCGCCTGGCGCTGCACGGCCAGGGCCTGCCGCTGCCGCCGGACATGCAGATCCAGGCGCTGCACATCGTGCAGGAGGCGCTGTCCAACGTGCGCAAGCACGCCCGGGCCAGCGAGGTCTGGCTGGATGTTTGGCGCCAGCCCGTCTGGCGCTTCGTGGTCCGCGACGACGGCATCGGCTTCGATGCCGGCGCAACCAGCGCCGGCGAGACCCATGTCGGCCTGGGCATCATGGCCGAGCGCGCCGAGCGCCTGCACGCGACGCTGGAGGTCCGCTCGCAGCCGGGCTCGGGCACCACAGTCAGCCTGGTGCTGCCGCCGGTGGCCAACGTGTCCCAGCCGCCCGCCGCACCGGCGAGCCACCCCATGGCCATGAACTGAGCCGATGACGTCCTCTGCCCCTCGCATCCGCATCCTGGTGGTCGACGACCACACCTTGTTCCGCCGCGGCCTGACCGCGCTGCTGGCCCGCGACCCGGGGCTCGACGTGGTGGGCGACGCCGGCGACGCGGGCGAGGCCCAACGCAAGGCAGAGCAGCTGCGGCCGGATCTGATCCTGCTGGACAACCACCTGCCTGGCGTGAACGGCGTGGATGCGCTGCCTGCGCTCCAGGCGGCCTTGCCGGCCACCCGCATCCTGATGCTCACCGTCAGCGAGGACGAGGCGGATCTGTCCGCCGCGCTGCGTGCCGGCGCCTGCGGCTACCTTCTGAAGACGATCGAGGGCGACGCGCTCTCGGCCGCCATCCGGCGGGTGATGCGCGGCGAGCACGTGATCGCCGACGAGATGACCGGCAAGCTGGTGGCGGCCTTCCGGGGTTCACCGGCCGCGGCCACGGCCGATGTGCCGGCCACGCCGCCATCGCCGCTGGCGCTGCTGTCGCCCCGCGAGACCGAGATCCTGCGGGCTGTCGCGCGCGGTGCCAGCAACAAGGAAGTGGCCCGCGAGCTCGACATCGCCGAGTCGACCGTGAAGATCCATGTGCAGCACCTGCTGCGCAAGCTCGACGTGAGCTCGCGCGTGCAGCTGGCGGTGATCGCCAACCAGCACGATCTGCATTGACGCAGGTCAAACCCGGCCCGATCAGCGGCCGGGGTAGTTCTTCCGGCGGATGGCCTGCCGTGGCGGCCTAGTTCCTCCGGCGCCCGGCTGACGTCCCTCGGGCGGATACCGCCCGGGCCCCGCGATTCCTACGATGCCCCCATGCCAAACGTGGGCCTCGAAAAGGAATCGACATGAGCAAGCAAAGCCAGGCGCTGTCGGTGCTGATCGTCAGCACGCTCGCCTTCACCGTCTGCTTCATGGTGTGGATGATGTTCGGCGTCATCGGCATCCCGCTGAAGAAGACCCTGGGGCTGAACGCCACCCAGTTCGGCCTGCTGACCGCCACGCCGGTGCTGACCGGCTCGCTGGTCCGCGTGCCGCTGGGCATCTGGACGGACCGCTACGGCGGCCGCATCGTGATGGCCCTGCTGATGGCCGCCACGGTGCCGGCGATCTGGTTGATGGCCTACGCCACCGAGTACTGGCACTTCCTGGTGATCGGCCTGTTCGTCGGCCTGGCCGGTGGCTCGTTCTCGGTCGGCACGCCTTACGTGGCGCGCTGGTTCCCGAAGAACCGGCAGGGCTTCGCGATGGGGGTCTACGGTGCTGGCAACTCGGGCGCGGCGGTCAACAAGTTCGTCGCCCCCGGCCTGGTGGTGGCCTTCGGCTGGACCATGGTGCCGCAGGTCTACGCGGCCATCATGCTGGGCACTTTGGTGCTGTTCTGGATGTTCAGCCACAGCGACCCGGCCCACCTGGTGCCGAGCAACGTCAAGTTCACCGACCAGCTCAAGGCGCTCAAGGACCCCAAGGTCATCAAGTACTGCCAGTACTACAGCATCGTGTTCGGCGGCTATGTGGCGCTGTCGCTGTGGATGGTGCAGTACTACGTCGGCGAGTACGGCCTGGACATCCGCTGGGCCGCGCTGCTGGCCGCCTGCTTCTCGCTGCCCGGCGGCGTGCTGCGCGCCATCGGCGGCTGGCTGTCGGACAAGTACGGCGCCCACAGCGTGACCTGGTGGGTCATGTGGGCGAGCTGGATCATCCTGTTCCTGCTGAGCTACCCGCAGACCGACTTCACCGTGCTGACTGTGGACGGCGCGAAGACCTTCCACGTGGGCCTGAGCGTCTACGCCTTCACCGCACTGATGTTCGCGTTGGGCATCGCCTGGGCCTTTGGCAAGGCCAGCGTCTTTAAGTACATCAGCGACGACTTCCCGCAGAACATCGGCACCGTCAGCGGCATCGTCGGCCTGGCCGGCGGCCTGGGGGGCTTCGTGCTGCCCATCATGTTCGGCGCCCTGATGGATTTCACAGGCATCCGCTCCAGCGCCTTCATGCTGATGTACGGGGTGGTCTGGGTTTCGCTGATCTGGATGTACTGGACTGAAGTGCGCCGCACCGAGGTCATGGGCTCGCACGCCCCCGCCGCCCCCTTCTCGCGCTCGTTCGCGCGCTGAGCCCTCTCGCTTTCACTTGATCGGAGTTCGACCATGAACACCACCACGGCCGCCGTGCCCGCCCCGCGGGACAGCGGAGCAGACATCCAGGACTGGCGTCCCGAAGACGACGCCTTCTGGGAATCCACCGGCAAGAAGATCGCCTACCGCAACCTCTGGATCTCGGTGCCCGCCTTGCTGTGCGGCTTCGCGGTCTGGGGCATGTGGGGGATCATCACCGTGCAGATGCTCAACCTGGGTTTCCCCTTCACCCAGGCCGAGCTGTTCACGCTGACGGCGATCGCCGGCATCGCCGGCGCCACCATGCGCATCCCGGCCTCGTTCCTGATCCGCCTGGCCGGTGGGCGCAACACCATCTTCCTGACCACCGCGATGTTGCTGGCGCCGGCCTTCGGCACCGGCATCGCGCTGCAGCACAAAGACTGGCCCTTGTGGGTGTTCCAGCTGATGGCGCTGTGGTCCGGCGTGGGCGGCGGCAACTTCGCCAGCTCGATGTCCAACATCAGCACCTTCTTCCCCAAGCGCCTGCAGGGCACGGCTCTGGGCCTGAACGCCGGCCTCGGCAACTTCGGCGTCACGACCATGCAGGTGGTGATCCCGCTGGTGATGACGGTGGGCCTGTTCGGTGCCATCGGCGGCGAACCGATGACGCTGGTGAAGGACAGCGGCTGGATCCTCGGCAAGATCAAGGCCGGCACGCCGACCTGGATCCAGAACGCCGGCTTCGCCTGGATGCTGTCGCTGGTGCCGCTGTCCATCCTGTGCTGGTTCGGCATGAACAACCTGAAGACGGTCTCGGCGGATACCGGCTCGCCGCCGGTGGCCTTTGCCAAGATCATCTGGCTGTACACACTGGCCTTCGTGCCCTCGGTTCTCGGGCTGTACCTGTACCTGCCCAAGCCCACCGGTCTGGGCCTGATCAGCATGTGGGTGGCGATCCCGCTGGATGTGCTCAGCGCGCTGCTGATCATGAAGCTGGCCGCCTTCGGCCCGATGAAGGAGAACATCGCCAAGCAGTTCGCCATCTTCAAGGACAAGCACACCTGGTCGATGACCGCGCTGTACATCGTGACTTTCGGCTCCTTCATCGGCTTCTCGATGGCGCTGCCGCTGTCCATCACGGTGATCTTCGGCATCAGCCACGTGCCGGACGCGAACGGCGTGCTGCAGCACACGCTGAAGAACCCGAACGCACCCTCGGCCTTCACCTACGCGTGGATCGGGCCGTTCGTCGGCGCGGCGGTGCGGCCGATCGGCGGCTGGATCTCCGACAAGCTCGGCGGCTCCATCGTCACCCAGGTGATCTCGGCGGTGATGGTGCTGGCCTCGGTGGCCGTGGGCTACGTGATGATGCAGGCCTACGGCTCGGCCACGCCGGAGCAGTACTTCCCGGCCTTCATCGGCCTGTTCATCGTGCTGTTCTTCGCCAGCGGCGTCGGCAACGGCTCGACCTTCCGCACCATCGGCGTCATCTTCGACAGGCAGCAGGCCGGCCCGGTGCTGGGCTGGACCTCGGCCATCGCCGCCTACGGCGCGTTCGTCGCCCCCATCGTCATCGGCAACCAGATCAAGGCCGGCACGCCGCAGTACGCGATGTACGGCTTCGCTGTCTTCTATGCCCTGTGCCTGGTGCTGAACTGGTGGTTCTACCTGCGCACCAATGCCTACGTGAAGAACCCTTGAGGGACACACCATGAGTCACTTTCTCGACCGACTGAACCACTTCGCCCAGCCGAAGGAGAGCTTCGCCGATGGCCACGGCCAGACGACTGGCGAAGACCGCACCTGGGAAGACGCCTACCGCAACCGCTGGGCGCACGACAAGATCGTGCGCTCCACCCACGGCGTGAACTGCACCGGCTCCTGCTCGTGGAAGATCTACGTCAAGGGCGGCATCGTCACCTGGGAGACCCAGCAGACCGACTACCCCCGCACCCGCTGGGACATGCCCAACCACGAGCCGCGCGGCTGCGCCCGCGGCGCCAGCTACAGCTGGTACCTCTACAGTGCCAACCGCGTCAAGCACCCGATGGTGCGCGGCCGCCTGCTGAAGGCCTGGCGCCACGCCCGCCAGTCGAACGACCCGGTGGCGGCCTGGGCCTCCATCGTCGAGGACGACGCCAAGCGGCGGGATTACCAGCAGGTGCGTGGCCTCGGCGGTTTCGTCCGGTCCGGCTGGGACGAGGTCAACGAGATCGTCGCGGCGGCCAACGTCTACACCATCAAGAAGCACGGGCCGGACCGCGTCATCGGCTTCTCGCCGATCCCGGCGATGAGCATGGTCAGCTACGCGGCGGGCAGCCGCTACCTGAGCCTGATCGGCGGCGTCTGCATGAGCTTCTACGACTGGTACTGCGACCTGCCGCCGGCCAGCCCGCAGGTCTGGGGCGAGCAGACCGACGTGCCGGAGTCGGCCGACTGGTTCAACTCCACCTACATCATCGCCTGGGGCTCCAACGTGCCGCAGACGCGCACGCCGGACGCCCACTTCTTCACCGAGGTCCGCTACAAGGGCACCAAGACGGTGGCGGTGACGCCGGACTACTCCGAGGTGGCCAAGCTGGCCGACCTGTGGATGCACCCCAAGCAGGGCACCGACGCGGCGGTGGCCATGGCCATGGGCCATGTGATCCTGAAGGAGTTCTACTTCGACAAGCGGTCGACCTACTTCGACGACTACGCGCGCCGCTACACCGACCTGCCGATGCTGGTCATGATGAAGGAGCAGGTGCTGCCGGATGGCCGCACCGTGATGGTCCCGGACCGCTACCTGCGCGCTTCTGATTTCAACGGCAAGCTCGGTGCCGCCAACAACCCGGACTGGAAGACGGTGGCCTTCGACACCGAGGGCACCATGGTGCTGCCGCACGGCTCGATCGGCTTCCGCTGGGGCCCGGAGGGCCGCGCCGACGTCGGCAAGTGGAACCTCGAATCCAAGGAGGCCCGCAACGACCGCGACGTGAAGCTGCAGTTGTCGGTGCTGGAGAGCGAGCAACCCGGCGTGGAGACCGCGCAGGTCGGCTTCCCCTATTTCGGTGGCGTGGCCACCGCGCACTTCCAGCACAACACCCAGAGCGACGTGCTGGTGCGCAGCGTGCCGGTGCGCCGTGTGAAGCTCGGCAAGGCGGGCGAGGAGCGGTTTGCCGTGGTGGCCACCGTGTTCGACCTGCAGGCCGGCCAGTACGGCGTGCCACGCGGCTTGCCCGGCGAGAACGCCGCCGCCAGCTACGACGACAACACCGCCTACACGCCGGCCTGGCAGGAGAGCATCACCGGGGTGCCGCGCGAGCAGGTCATCACCGTGGCGCGCCAGTTCGCCGACAACGCCGACAAGACGCACGGCAAGTCCATGGTCATCATCGGCGCGGCGATGAACCACTGGTACCACAGCGACATGAACTACCGCGGTGTCATCAACATGCTGATGATGTGCGGCTGCATCGGCCAGAGCGGTGGTGGCTGGGCGCACTACGTGGGCCAGGAGAAGCTGCGCCCGCAAACCGGCTGGACGGCGCTGGCCTTCGCGCTGGACTGGATCCGCCCGCCGCGCCAGCAGAACTCCACCAGCTTCTTCTATGCCCACACCGACCAGTGGCGCTACGAGAAGCTGGGCATGGAGGAG
>JADMKA010000025.1:0-16105 GCA_018780145.1 Vitreoscilla sp.
GCGCCTCCAGAACTGACTCGTCGCGACTGTTCGAGCGCAGTGAGCGCAGCGAACGTAGAGAGTTGAGCGACGGGCCACGAGACCGAGCAACGCAGGGAAGTCGGCGCGCAGCGCCGACCGCGGAACCGAAGCGCCGCGGCCTGCCCGCATGCCCCTTTGCCGCTCCGACCTTTGCGCGCCAAGGACAGAAGTGAACGGCCGCAACGAGCCGAACGCGGTCTGTCGCAGTTCCAACAATGATCGAGGCCAAATCTTCATGTCAGCGGCGCGCACGGCGCTCGATCAGCGCGCGGGCATCGGCCAGCGCGGCGGGAATGGGCTTGCCTTCGGCGACGACCTTTTCGAACTCGTCGCGCATCACGTCGGTGGCCATGCTGTCGTGCTTGTGGACACGGATGGCCGGCACCTGCGCGGCGATGTCGCGCCACAGCCTGCGCGCCGGCTGGCCCCCCAGGAAGGCGATGGGTTCGTCCATCACCGGGTCGGCCTGGGCCTCCACGAGGGCCGGGAAGGTGTCCAGCACCTTGAGCGACTGGAGCTGGGTGGCCTTGTTCGCGGTCATGAACCGGACGAACTCCCAGGCTGCGGCCTTGTTCGCGGCCTTGCGCGGGATGGCGTAGAACGAGCCGCCGAAGCTGCCCGCCAGGCCGCCCGGCAGCACGGTGGAGCGCCACTTTCCGGTGGTGTCCGGCGCCAGCCAGTTCTTCAGGTGGCCGGTGAGCCAGGCGCCCATCATCTGGCTGGCGACGCGGCCCTGCTTGAAGCCGGCCGCCCAGTCGTTGGTCCAGGCGGAGACCTTGGCGTCCAGGCCGGCCTGGCGCGCAGCGCGGCCGAGTTCGAAGGCGCGCACGAAACGCGGGCTGTCGACCAGCACCTGGCCCTGGGCGTCGAAGTACAGGCCCTCACCGTCCTTCAGGCCGGTGCGCAGGACGATGTCGCGGATGTCGGCGGCGTCCGCCAGGAGATAGGCCCCGGTCTTGGCCCTGATCTTCTTGCCGGCCTCGATGTAGCTCTCCCAGCTCCTGGTGAGATCGGCCTCGCTGACGCCGGCCTGGTCGGCCAGGTCCTTGCGGTAGAGCAGCGTGCCGGGGCCGATGTCGGTGGGCATGGCGGCCAGGTTGCCCTTGGTGCCGGTGGCCTGGGCGTAGGTGTACTTGACGAACTTGTCGCGCAGCGCGAAGCCGTTGTAGGGCGCGGGGCCCAGGTCTTCCAGGCCGCCCGATTCGGCGAACTTGCCGATGTAGCGGAAGTCCAGTGCCATCACGTCCGGCAGGCCGGAGCCCGTGGCCAGCGCGGTGGTCATCGCGGTGTGGTGGTCGGCGTACTGCAGCGAAACCACCTTCACGGCGATCTCCGGATGCAGCTTGTTCCAGGCCGGCAGGGCGGCCTTGGCGGCGCGGTCCAGGTCCGGGAACGAGGCCACGGTGATCGTGGTGGTCTGGGCCAGGGTCGCGCTGCACGCGAGCAACGCAAGCACCGAGACGGCGGCGGGGGGCCACTTCAACACTGGACTTTCCTTTGGCGGACCCATCAGGCCCCGGGGTTCGGTGGGTCCGGGGCCGGGGCCCGGCGCCTGGCATGCTGCCATGCCGCCGGACCTTCCCCTGGACAACTTCAGAAGCGGTAGCCGGCCCGCATGCCGTAGGTGCGCGGCGGGTTGTAGAACGAGGTCCAGGTGGTGCCGGTGACCCAAGAGGCGTCGGTCTTCACCGCCTCGTCCGAGGCGTTGACCACGAAGCCCTCCAGGAACCACTTGCCCTTGGGCTCCTCGTAGCGCAGGCTCAGATCCACCGTGCCATAGGCGTCCTGAAAGCGCGCGTCGGGCACGGCCTTGGCGGCCGCCGACGCATTGGCGCCGATGTCGCCGAAGGGGCCGAGCTTGGTCAGCGTCTGGTAGTGCACCTGCACCCGCGGTGTCAGCTTGCCGCCACCAGCCATGCCGAAGTCATGCTCGTAGGAGAAGGTGGTCGAGAACTTCGGTGCGTGCGGCAGCGTCTCGCCCTTCAGGTTCAGCACGTTGGCTTCATTGCTGCAATCCAGCAGGGCCGAATCGCAGGTCAGGAAGTCGTCGTACTTCGCGCTAAGGAAGGACAGGTTGCCACCGAAGCGGTCGGCCGGCGTGATGCGCCAGGTCCACTCGGCTTCCAGGCCGCTGATGGTGGATTTGGCCGCGTTGCTGGTGACCAGCTGCTGCTGGCGTGCCGGGCCCTCGCCGGTGTACTCGATGGAGGACACCTGCATGTCCTTGTACTTCATCATGAAGGCAGCGAGGTTCAGCGCCAGGCTGCGGTTGAACAGCTCGGTCTTGGCACCGATCTCGTAGTTGGTCAGGAACTCCGGCTTGTGACGCCGGCCACCGTCCGACAGGCCGCCGGACTTGAAGCCGGTGGTCACCGTGGCATAGGTGAGCATGTCCTTGCTCGGCTTGTACTCGAGGCGGGCCAGGTAGGTGCTGGCCTTGTCGTCGGTCTTGCCGTCGTTGTGGCCACCGCCCGGCCAGGTGCCGTAGTCCGGTGCGGCCAGCACGCCGTCGTAGTCGCTGTCGCAGGTCTCGCGGGTGACCGGGCCACCCGGGCCGATCAGGTGGCCGCCGGACCCAATGGTGGCGCCGAACTGCGGGCAGACCCAGTTGCGGCCGCCCACGTCCTGCTTCTTCTCGCTGGTGTAGCGCGCGCCGAAGGTGGCTGCCAGCGCCGGGCTGAACTGGTAAGTGCCCTGGCCGAACACCGCGTTGGACGACAAGGTGCGGCTGGGTTGGATGAAGGACATCGCCCAGGCGGTGTCGGTCGGCGCGGTCGGCACCACGACGATGGGGCCGGTGGTGCCGACCACCGGCACCTGGGAGATGTCGATGTCGAAGCGGATCTTGTTGTCCTCGGCGATCGAGAACAGGCCGGCGATCCACTGGAACGGGCCGTCGCCGGTGGACTTCAGGTTCAGCTCGTGGGTGCTGTTCTCGAAGCTGGACCACTCGGTGCGGTGCTCCTGCTTGAAGCCGGGCAGCGTGCCGGCGTCGTTGTCGCTGGCGTTCTGGCGCTGCATCGTCGAGGTGCTGCCGATGTAGCTCAGTTCGAGCGCCGGCGTGATCGCCCAGTCGACGCGGGTGCGGAAGGTCAGGTTGTCCTGGTCCAGCACCCCCGGGGTGTCGATCAGCGCGGAGTAGCGCGGCTGGCCGGCCAGTTGCTGTTGGCGCAGCGAGACGTTGCCAGCGCCGTTGTCGCGGTAGTACTCCAGCGCGGTGGTGGCGCGCAGATCGTCGGTCAGCTCCCACAGCACGGTGGCGCGGATCCCTTGCTGGTCGACGGCACCGTATTTGCGGGCGCCCGGCATCACGTTGGAGCGCGGCTGGAATTCGACCCAGCCGTCCTGGCGTTCGCTGATGGTGGCGATGCGCAGGGCGGCCTTCTCGCCCAGCGGCACGCTCATCGCGGCCTGCACGCCCAAGCGGTTGCGGTCGCCAGCCACGAACCCGAAGTTGCCGCTGGTGTCGCCCAGCTTGGGCTTGGCGGTGATCAGGTTGATCGAGCCGGCCGTGGCATTGCGGCCGAACAGCGTGCCCTGCGGGCCGCGCGCCACCTCGACACTGGCCAGGTCGTACATCAGCACCGTGGCGCCCTGCGGCCGCGGCGAGTAGACGCCGTCCACATGGAAGGCGACGGCCGGGTCGCCGATCTCGGTATGGTTGGTGGAGCCGACGCCGCGCATGAACACGTGCACACCGCCCGAATCGCCGTGCTGTTCGACTGTCAGGTTGGGGATCAGGGTCTGCAAGGTGGTGAGGTCCTTGACCTGCGCCTTCTCCAGGTCCTTCATCGAAAAGGCGGTTACCGCCAGCGGCGTGTCTTGCACCTGCGTCAAGCGCTTGGTGGCGGTGACGGTGACGCGTTCGACGCTGCCGTCGTCCTGCGGCTTGTCCTGGGCCATCAGCCCGCCCGACAGCAGCGCCATCGGGACCATGCCCAGCACCATCTTGCGCGGCATCTTCCGCGGGGTCTTCCTGCTCATGCGTGTCTCCAGTGTTCGTGTCGGCGGCCGGCCGCGCGCCTGGCGCTGCCGGGTGTCCAAGGGCCTCACGCTGCACCTCGATCCGGCGGCCCGGAGTGAAATGACAACGTTGTCTATGTTGACGGAGCCGATTCTGACAACGCTGTCATTTCAGGTCAACTCGGGGTATTCCCGGCACGCGCCACCGGCCTCGGCGCGGCTGTCGAGTCGCGCACCACCAGCTCGTGGGCAATGACGCGGGATGGCGGTTCGGCCCCCGCCGAAGCCCCCTCCTCGTCGCCAGGTGCGGCCCGCTCGGTGAGCATCTCCACCGCCACGCGGGCCATCTCGGCCAGAGGCTGACGCACGGTCGTCAGCGGCGGCCAGACCAGGCTGGCGGCGGGCGAGTCGTCGAAGCCGACGATGGACAGGTCGGCCGGCACCTGCATGCCCAAGCGCTGCGCGGCGGCGAGCACGCCCAGCGCCATGTCGTCGTTGCTGGCGAACACCGCGGTCGGCGGGTTGCGGCGGCTGAGCAGGCGGTGCGCACCCTCCACGCCGCTGGGAAAGGTGAAGTCGCCGACATGGATCAGTGCCGGGTCGAGCGACAGCCCGTGCGCAGCCAGCGCGCGCTGGAAGCCGCTGAAACGCAGGCCCGAGGCGGCCTGGTCCGGCGCACCCTGGATGCAGCCGATGCGCTGGTGGCCGAGGCTGATCAGCAGGTTGGTCAGCTCTTCGGCGGCGAGCTCGTCGTCCATGGCCACCCGTGCCATGCCATGGCCGGTGCCGCCTGGCGAGATGAGCACGCAAGGCGTGCGCGTGGCCCGCAGCGTGGCCAGCACCTGGGCGTTGTCGCAGATCGGCGGGATCAGCACCATGCCGTCCGGCCGCAGCGCGGAAACCATGCGCTCGACCTGCTCGGCAATGTCCACCGCGTCGTTTTCCAGCGACTCGACCACCAGGTGGTAGCCGGCCTCGCGGCATCGCACCGCGGCGGCCTTCTGGATGCCGCCGACGAACGCCGCGCTGGGGTCGTAGTACAGCATGCCGATCAGGTAGCTGCGGGCGCCTGCCAGGCTGCGCGCCGAGAGCTTGGGCCGGTAGTTCAAGGCCGCCACCACCTTCAGCACGTTCTCTCGCGTCTGCTCGTGCACCCCGGGCTCGCGGTTCAGCACGCGCGACACGGTCTTGATCGACACCCCCGCCTGCTCGGCCACGTCGGTGATGGTGGGAACTGTCGACGGGGCGCGGCTGCTCATGGAGACGGCGGTTCAAAGGTTGGCGGGCAGTATTGGACTGTGCCATAGCGCCGCGATCCCGAGGTCGCCACAGCCCCGGCGGCGAACTGACGGTCCGTAGGTCTGGCCCGGCTTTGTTCCCTACTTCGATCGATGCCCGGCGCCACGCCAATCGCAGAATCTGCACGATCGCGCCGGCTCGACCTCGAGCCCGCGTGCCCCAGGCTGGGGCCGTGACATGGCGCCTGCGGTATCACCAGCCAGCCCTCCTCCCAGGCCGCCCATGCACATCGCCGTTTCGAACGCCTCGCCGCCGTCGCACGCACCCGCGATCGACGTGCTGCCGCGCAGCAACGCGGCTACGTCACGCGACACGCTGGACCTGTACGCCAAGGTGCTGCAGTCGGGCTCCCTCGAGACCGCCGCACACACGCTGGTGGCCGCACTGGCCGCGATCGAGGGGTTCGACCGTGCAACACTCGGTTGGCACGAAGACGGCCGGACGCGCCTGCTGGCCTCCTCCCACCTCGACCCAGCCAAGGTGCCCGCCGATCTCGCGCAGGCCCTGACGGCCGCCATGGACGAGGGCATTGAGCAGTCGTCGAGCCTGCAATGGCCCGTGCCCGGCATCGCAGCGGGCGGCCTCGGCCGCCCCATCCGGCTGGAACACGAGGCCTGGCACCGGCTGGCGGGCGGCGCAGTGGCCACGGTGCCGATGGGCCACGGTGGCGCGGCCTTCGCGGCACTGTGCGTCGAGCGGGCCGCCGACGCGCCGTTCTCGTCCGCCGACCTCGCGCGCCTCGAACAGCTGATGGCCCTGGCCGGGCCGGCCCTGCGGTGGATGCGGTATGGGAGCGAGTCCACACCACGCCGGTTGCGGCGCGACCTGGCCCGGGCCTGGCACCGGCTGCGCCAGCCCGATCGCCGCACGACGCGCCGGCTGACGGCCGTCGGACTGCTCGCCGGCCTGCTCCTCGCCGCCGCGCCGTTGCAGCGTTCAGTCGATGGACGCGCCCGCGTCGAAGGTGAGACGCAGCGGGTGCTGGTGGCCCCGGCCGACGGCTTCATCAAGGCCACCCATGTCCGCCCGGGCGACCGGGTGGCAGTCGGACAGGTGCTGATCGACCTGCTGGACGGTGACCTGCGCCTCGAGCACGAACGCTGGAGCAGCCAGTTGGCGCAGCACGAGAATGCCTACGCCGCCGCGATGGCCAAGGCCGACCGCACGGCTGCGGCAACCAGCCTCGCGCGCATCACCGAAGCGCAGTCGCAGCTGGCGCTGATTGACGAGCAGCTGATCCGCGGCCGGGTGACGGCGCCCTTCGATGCGCTGGTGATCCAGGGCGACCTGAGCCAGTCGATCGGTGCACCGGTGCACCAGGGCGACACGCTGTTGACGCTCGCCACCACTGGGCGCCAGCGCGTGGTCGTCGAGGTGGACGAGACCGACATCGCACGCGTGCAACCCGGACAGACCGCACTCCTGTCGCTGTCATCGCTGCCGTGGCAGCGTCAGCCGCTGATCGTCGAGCGAATCACCCCGCTGGCCAAGGCGGTCGACGGGCGCAATGTCTTCGAAGTCGAGGCACGGGTGCTGGCGCTCCACCCCGACATCCGCCCCGGCCTGCTCGGGCGGGCCGAAATCGTCGTCGGCCGGATGCCGCCGCTGTGGGCCTGGCTGGGGCACGTGAGGGACCGCGCCCGCGTGGCTTGGTGGGCCTGGTTGGGATAGCCGGTGACCACGCTGTACAGCAACCGCTGGCACCGCGTGTCCAGCCTGCGCCCACGGCTGGCGCGCCAGATCCGGCTCCGTCGCCAGGTGCTGCGAGGCGAGCGCTGGATGCTCCTGTGCGACCCCGCGAGCGGGCGCAGCGTGCGCCTGAACGCGCCAGCCTACGCATTGGTCGCTCGCCTGGACGGCCGCCACACGGTGCAGCAACTCTGGGACTGGCAGATTGACCGAGGCGACGAGCCCGCCACCCAGGACGAGTTCATCGACATGCTGGCCCAACTGCGCGAGGCGTCGCTGGTGCAGTTCGACCGAGCCGCCGATTTCGAACAGATGCTGCCGCACCTGGAGCGCGTGTCGGCGCCGGCTGGCCGTGCCAGCCTGCTGGCCTGGCGCCTGCCGCTGGCCAACCCCAGCGCACTGCTCGACCGTTGGCAAGGCCTGGCCAAGCTGCTGTTCTCGCGTGCCGGCCTGGTGGCCTGGTCCCTGGCGCTCGCGACACTGCTGGTGCTGCTGGTGCAGCATGGCCCGACGTTGTGGGCACACGGCGAGCGCTGGCTGGCAACGCCGCGCTTCGCCTTGCTGGCCCTGCTGCTGTATGCACCGGTCAAGCTGCTGCACGAACTCGGCCATGCCCTGGCCGTGCACCGCTGGGGTGGCCAGGTGCACGAGGCAGGCGTGACACTGATGCTGGGCCTGCCGATGCCGTATGTCGACGCCTCGGCCGCCTCGGCATTCGCCCGGAGGCGGCACCGCCTGGCCGTCAGCGCCGCCGGGCTGATGGCCGAGCTGGCGCTGGCGGCCCTGGCGTTGCCGCTGTGGCTGTGGCTCGACGATGGCCTGGGGCGCGACGCGGCGTTCGCGACGCTGGCAATCGCCGGCGCATCGACGCTGCTACTCAACGCCAACCCGCTGCAGCGACTGGACGGCTACCACATGCTGACCGACGCGCTGGAGCTGCCGAACCTGGCCACGCGCAGCCGAAGCTGGTGGTTGCTGTGGCTGCAGCGTCGGCTGTTGCGGGCGCCCGGGCTCGAGCCCATGGCGGTGGCCCGCGGCGAAACGCCCTGGCTTGCGGCCTACGCGCCGCTGTCGTGGGCCTGCAGCCTGGTCGTCGCGGCGCTGGCGGTGGTTTGGCTCGGCCACCTGTCATTTGCTGCCGGCATGGGGGGCGCCGCACTGATGGGTTGGCAACTGCTGGCCCGGCCTGCGGCCCGACTGCTCAGCGACCTGCGGCGCACTGCGCTCGGGAGCGCGGGCACCGCCAGCCGCTGGCGTCGGCTGGCGTTCGCGGGCCTGGCCGCCGGCGCGGTCGCCCTGTTCCTGCCGCTGCCACAGCGCCTGCTGGTTCAGGGCGTGGTCTGGCCCGCGGACGAAGCGCAGTTGCGCGCCGAGGAGGGCGGATTCGTCCTGGCGGTGCATGCCGACGATGGCCAGCAGGTGCAGGCAGGTGCCCTGGTTCTTCAGCTGGCCAGCCCAAGCCTGGCCACCAGCCTCGCGCGCCAGCAATCTCGGGTCGACGCGCTCGAGGCCGAGCTGTTCGACGCCATGCCGGGCGTCGGAGCCGCAGCCGGCAACACCCGCGCCGAGCTGGCCGCCGCCCAGGCCGAGCTCGGCAGGCTGCAGGAGCGCTTTGCCGCACTCGAGGTGCGTGCGCACACCGCCGGTCGCATCGCCTTGCCCCATGCCGCCGACCTGCCGGGGCAGTTCGTGCGGCGCGGCCACCTGCTGGGCCAGGTGATAGGCCCCCACGCCGGCATGGTCCGCCTGGCCTTGCCGCAATCGCAAACGGACGGTCTTCAACCGGGTCGGCAGGTCGCCACGGTGCAACTGGCCAGCACCGGCGCAGCGCCGCTACGGGCCACGCTGGTGCGTGACGCGGTCGGCGCCACGATGCAACTGCCCAGCGCGGCGCTGAGCACCCGCCATGGCGGCTCGATCCAGACCGACCCGGCCGACGCCGATGACCTCAAGCCGCTGCACCCGGTGGTGGTGCTTGAGGTTCGGTTTGACGAGTCCCCGGGCAGCGGCCGCGAGCGCATGGGCGAGCGGGCCTGGGTGCGGTTGGACGCAGGCTTCGCGCCGCTCGCTTTGCAGCTTGTCCGTGCGGCCCGGCGCGAGGTGCTGCGCCGCTTCAACCCTCAGTTCTGACGATGGCAGCGATCGAGCTCGACCAGGTGCTGCCCATTCCCGGGCCGGTATGGGGCCGCTATCCGATGCGTGACGCGGACGACCGCGCCCCGCCGTGGCGCCGTCCGCAGTGGGGCACGGCCCTGTTCCAGTGCAGGCAGGTGGCCCGGCAGGCGGCCAGCGCGGCCGAGGTCTGGAAAGGGCTCGAAGCATCGGACCGGATCAACGCGCTGGGCATGTTGCGGCAACGGCTGCGCCGCTCCGGCCTGGGGCTTACCAACGCGGCTCAGGCGCTGGGAGCGGCCTCGGCCTACGCCGAGGAGACACTCGGATGGTCGCCGCGCCCGACCCAGCTTGTGGCGGCCGCGGCGCTGCTGTCCAACCGCATGGCCGAAATGGCCACCGGCGAAGGCAAGACCCTGGCCACCGGGCTGGCGGCCGCCGTCGCGGCACTGACCGGCATGCCGGTGCATGTAGTCACCGCCAACGACTACCTCGCCGCCCGCGACGCGGCCCGCCTGACACCGCTGTTCGGTGCGTTGGGCCTGAGTGTCGCCGCGCTGCCGCCGGTCGGCACCGAGCCAAGCGACGGGGCGGCTCGACGCGCGGTCTATGCGCACGACATCGTCTACGCCACCGCCAAGGAACTGGCCTTCGATTTCCTGCGCGACCGCCAGGCCGGTGCCGCGTGCGCCGGGCCCGAGCCGGCGGCGGCCGCACTGGCCGGGCAATCCGTGCCCGTGCCGCTGATGCGTGGCCTGTGCATGGCACTGCTCGACGAGGCCGACAGCATCCTGCTCGACGAAGCCGAGGTGCCGCTGATCCTGTCGCGGGCCGTGCCGAACGTGGCACGCCGCGCGTTCCTCTGGCAGGCGCTGGCCCTGGCCCGTGGGTTGGCCGAGGGCCTCGAATTCACGCTGCATCCGGCCGACCGCAGGGCCACGCTGACGGCTGCGGGCGAGGAGCGCCTGGCGACACAGGCCGCGTGCCTAGGCGGCCCCTGGCAGCGCCGGCGCTACCGCCGGGAAGCAGTGCTCGTGGCGCTCGCCGCGCTGCACCTGTACCGACGCAACGAGCACTACGTGCTGCGCGACGGCGCGATCGAACTGCTCGACGAGATCACCGGGCGCATCGCGGCAGGCCGCGTCTGGTCGCGCGGCCTTCACACGCTCGTCGCGCTGAAGGAAGGGCTGCGCGCGCCGGCCGAGACGGAGACCGTCTCGCAGACCACCTTCCAACGCTTCTTCCAGCGCTACTGGCGGCTGTGCGGCCTCAGCGGCACCCTGTGGGAGGCCCGCGCCGAACTGCACGCCGTCTACGGCGCCACCGTGGTGCGTGTCCCTTTGCATCGGCCGTGCCGCCGGGTCGAGTGGCCGCCGCGCCAGTTTGAGAGCGAGCAGGCCATGTTCGATGCTGTCGCGCGGCGGGTGGCCGCGCTGCGCGCCTGTGGGCGGCCAGTGCTGGTGGGCACCGACAGCGTCGCCGATTCCGAGCGCCTGTCCGCGTGCCTGCAGGCACAGCGGATCGACCATGCGGTGCTGAACGCCCTGCACCACGCCGCCGAGGCCGGGATCGTTGCCGGTGCCGGCCGGTCCGGGCAGGTAACGGTGGCCACCCGCATGGCCGGGCGGGGCACCGACATCGAACTCGACGCGGCCGCCCACGCCGCAGGCGGCCTGCACGTGCTGTCCTGCCAGAACAACCCCTCGCAGCGCCTGGACCGCCAGTTGGCCGGACGGGCCGGCCGCCACGGCGATCCGGGAAGCCATGAAGAGTGGTTTCTCCCACGCATTTCCGCTTCTTCCGTCTCACGGACCTCAGATAGCCTATCACCATGGATTTCGCTGACTGCCCTACGCGCTCGCCTGTCCGGTGCCTGCCTGCGCCGACGATGGACCCAACGGCGCGAGGAGCGGCGCCGGGCCGCACTGCGCCACCGTCTGCTGGAACAGGATCTGCAATGGGAGCGCCGGCTCGCCTTTGCCGGCCGGGACGCCTGATCCGGCACGTCACGTGGTGGCTGGCGGCGTTGGCCCTGCCGTTGGCAGCCACGGCCGCGCCGGCACCCGCGCCCAAGCCGATGGGCTGCCTGATCGAGCCCGATCGTGTCGCCGAGGTCGGGGCCCAAGTCGTCGGGCTGGTCGAACGGGTCGAGGTCGAGCGCGGCGAGCCGGTGGTGGCCGGCCAGGCCCTGCTGAGGATGCGCGCCGACGTCGAACAGGCCCATGCGATGGCGGCCGACACCAGGGCAAGCATCGACGCGGACGTGATGGCCGCGACCGCCAGCCTCGACCTGGCCGAGCAGAAGGTCCGGCGCGCCGAAGCGCTGGTCGGCCAGGGATTCGTCTCCGAGCAGGCAGCCGAGCAGGCCCGAGGCGAAGCCGAGGTGGCTCGCCAGAAGCTGCGTCAGGTCCAGGGGCAGCGCAACATCTCGCAGGCCGAACGCCGTGTCTCCCACGCGCAGCTCGCGCTGCGCACCGTGCGCAGCCCCTTCGCCGGTGTGGTGGTCGAGCGCTACGTGAACGCCGGCGAGCGGGTCGAGGAGCGCCCGCTGCTGCGCGTGGCGGTGATCAACCCCCTGCGGGTAGAGCTGATGGTGCCGACCTCGATGTACGGCATGCTGTCGCCCGGCGACACCGTTTCGATACGGCCCGAACTCCCCGGCGCACAAGCGGTCAGCGCCACCGTCCGCCAGGTCGACCAGGTGCTCGACGCGGCCAGCAACAGCTTCCGCGTCCGCCTGACACTGCCGAACCCGAACCACCAGCTGCCGGCCGGGCTGCGCTGCAAGGCCGACCTGCCGGGCAGCATGGCCACCGTGCCGCCGAATCCGGTACGGCCCGCTTCGCTGCGCCTGAAGCTGAGCCCCGAGCTGGAGGGTCATCTCCCGGCCGCCCCCGGGCGCCCGACACTCTGAACCCGCGCCCCTGACCATGCAACGCCACAGGCCCAGGGCTGCGACCCGGCTGAGCCAGCGCCCGCTGGTCGAGTCGATGGAAGCCCGCGTCCTGCACTCGGCCGACCTGTCGCCGCTGGGCTGGTCCGCTCCGGCAGCACTGCACGACAGCACGCCCAACGCCGCCCCGGCCGCGACGGCCACGCCCGGCCACGAGATAGTGTTCATCGATGCTTCGTTGCCGGACGCCCAGGGCCTGATCGCCGACCTGCGGGCGCAGCAGAGCGGCGGGCGGCTCATCGAGATCGTGACCATCGCCGCCGGTCAGGACGGGCTGGCGCTGATCAGCCACACGCTGTCGGGCCGCCAGGACATCACCGCCGTCCATGTGCTGGCACACGGCAGCGACGGACAGCTTCGGCTGGGCAGCAGCCTGCTGGACTCACAGGCCCTGGTTCGCCGTGCCGGCGAGCTGGCCGCGTGGAGCGATGCACTGACCGCGGACGCCGACCTGTTGCTGTACGGCTGCGACCTGGCGCGCGGCCCGGCCGGCCGGCAACTGCTCCAGGACCTGGGCGCCCTCACCGGCGCCGACGTCGCCGCCAGCGTCGACCTGACCGGCGCGGCTGCGCGCGGTGGCGACTGGGCGCTGGAAGCCCGCATCGGACACATCGAGACGTCGCTGGCACCGAGCGCCCGGGAACAGGCCCGGTGGCAGGGCGTGCTGACCACCTACACGGTCACCACCACCGCCGACGTGATCGGTGCCAACCTGTTGCCCGGCACGCTACGCTGGGCCATCAGCCAGGCCAATGCGCATGCCGGCGTCGACACAATCGTCTTCGCCGTCGACGGCACCTTCAACCTGTCGGCCCTGAGCAGCGGCGACGACAACAACGCCACCGGCGACCTCGACATCACCGACAGCGTCAACCTGGTCGGCAATGGCAGCGGCAAGACCGTCATTAACGGCAATGGCCTCGACCGGGTGTTCGATGTGCGCGCCGGCACGGTCAGCATGTCCGGGCTGACGATCCAGGGTGGCGCCAGCAACGAGGGGGCGGGACTGCAGGTCGACAAATCGGCCACGCTCTCGCTGACTGATGCCGTGGTCCAGAACAACATCGGCAAGGGTGGCTCGAAGGGCGGTGGCATCTACACCGAAGGGGCGCTCACACTGCGCCGGACGGTGGTGCAGAACAACGGCAACGCCACCTCAGGCGACATCGACGGTGCCGGCATCTATGTGGCCAAAGGGGCGGGTCTCGATGCGGTCGATGTCGAGATCCGGGGCAACGTCGCGGCCGACAAGCATGGCGGCGGCGTGTACATTGCCAGCAGCAGCGCCGGCGAGACCCTGGTCAGCCTGCAGAACGTCACGCTCGCGGGCAACCGGGCCGACAAGGGAGGCGGCCTCTGGAACGCCGCCACCGGCACCACACTCGTCAACGTCACCCTCAGCGGCAACCACGCGGTCGACGAGGGCGGCGGGCTGTGGACCGACCACGCCATCACGCTGGACCACGTGACGGTCGCCTACAACTCACTGGGCGACGACGCCGGCACCGGTGCCGGCGTGCTGGACGACAAGGGCGGCCTGGTCACCGTGAAAAGCTCGCTCTTCGCCAGCAACGCCGGTGGCAACACCAACCGAGCGCTGGTGTCCCGGGGCTACAACCTGAGCGACGACAACTCGGCCGGCTTCACCGCCACCGGTGACTTGAAGAACGTGGCCGCCGGCATCGGCAGCCTGGCCTACAACGGCGGCTTCACCCGCACCATCTCAATCGGCGCGGGAAGCCAGGCACGCGACGGCGCCAACCCGGCGACCACGCTGACGGCGGACCAGCGCGGGGTGGCCTACTTCGCGGGCCGGGCCGACATCGGCGCGTTCGAATACAACCCCTATGGCTTCGTGCCGACCATCAGCGCACCGGCCGACCAGACGATTGACGAAGACGGCACGCTCGGGCCGATCGCCTTCACGGTCAGCGACTCTGAGACCAGCGCCGACGACCTGGTTGTCACGGCCAGCTCGAGCAACGGCGCGCTGTTGCCCGATGCGAACATCGTGATCGGCGGCTCGGGCACCAACCGGACGATCAGCCTGACGCCGGCAGCCAACGCCAGCGGGGGACCAATCACCATCACGCTGACCGTCTCGGATGGCGGCAACAGCGTCAGCACCACCTTCCAGCTCACCGTGCGGGCGGTCAACGACGCGCCCACCGTCACGCTGCCCGGCGCTCAGTCGGTCAATGAGGACGGCTCCCTGACGCTGGCGGGTGCGAACGCCCCGTCCGTCGGCGATGCCGACGCCGGCAGCGCGCCGGTGCAGGTGACCTTGGCGGTCGCGCACGGCACCCTGAGCCTGTCGCAGACGTCGGGGCTGACCTTCGTCATCGGCAACGGCACCAATAACGCGACCATGACGTTCAACGGCACCCAGGCCGCGGTCAACGCGGCGCTGGATGGAATGCAGTACCGGCCGACCGCCGACTACTTGGGCAGCGACCAGCTCGACCTCAGCATCAACGACCTCGGCAACGACGGCAGCGGCGGCGCCCGCACGGCCAGCGGCAGCCTGGCGATCGCGGTGCAAGCGGTCAACGATGCGCCGGCGCTCGCCTTGCCCGGCGCGCAGGCCACGCCGCTGCTCAATCCACTGTCGTTCTCGGCGGCCACGGGCAACGCGATCACCCTGGCCGATGTCGATGCCGGCAGTGCGCAGTTGCAGATCACCCTCAGCACCGCCAACGCCTTCGGCAACGGGACCATTTCCTTCGGCAGCCTCGCCGGGCTGACGGTGGTCAGCGGCACGGGCAGCAACGACTCCACGATCGTGCTGCGCGGCACCGCGGCAGACCTGAATGCTGCACTCGACACGCTGAGCTTCACTGCCACCGCCGCGGGCCCGGCACAGCTCGACGTCCTCGTGGACGATCTGGGCAACAGCGGATCGGGCGAGGCACTGGAGGCCAGCGGTGCGGTGACGATCACAGTGGGCAACGACGCGCTGCCGGTGCTGACCCTCGGCCGCAATACAGGCACCTTCACCGAGGGCGACGGCTCGATCCGGCTCGACCCGTCACTGACGCTGTCCGACAGCGACAACCCCACGCTCGCCTCGGCGCAGGTGCGCTTCGTTGGCGACTACGCCGGTGCGCAGGACCTGCTGAGCTTCGTCAACGACGGCTCGACGATGGGCAACATCACCGCCAGCTACAGCGCCGGCGTGCTGACCCTGACCTCGGCGGGCCAGACCGCCACCCTGGCCGAATGGGAGGCGGCCCTGCGTGCCGTGACCTATTCCAACGACAGCGACGCCCCGGACACCTCGCAGCGCACGTTGATGCTGACCGTGAACGACGGCATCGCCGACAGCCCCGCGCGCCAGTTCGTCCTGAGCGTCGTGGCGGTGAACGATGCGCCGGTGCTCGGCGGCTCGAATGACCTTGCCGCGACCGTCGAGGACGCCAGCGAGAACCAGGTGACGCTCGTCTCGTCGGTGCTGGCCGGCCACGTCGCCGACGCCGACGCCGACGGGAAGGTCGGCATCGCGATCGTCGCTGTCGACAACAACCACGGCACCTGGCAATACACCACCGACGGGGGTGCCACCTGGACCGACATCGGCAACGTGAGCAACGGGTCCGCGCTGCTGCTGTCCGCAAGCCCGGACAACGGGCTGCGTTTTGTTCCCGATCCCGACTGGAACGGCACTGTCACCGGCGGGCTGCGCTGGTGCGCCTGGGACCAGAGCAGCGGCAGCGAGGCCGGGCGCGGCGACACCCGCACCAACGGCGGCGACTCGGCCTTCAGCAGCACAACAGTCGCCAGCAGCATCACCGTCACCGCGGTCAACGATGCTCCGGTCGCGGCCAACCCGATCGGTAGCCAGTCGGCCACCGAAGACCGGCCTTTCAGCTTCACGCTGCCATGGAACCGGTTCACCGACGTCGATACCGGCGACACGCTGCAGTATGCTGCCACGCTGGCCAACGGCGCGGACTTGCCATCCTGGCTGCACTTCGACGCCACCACCCGCACCTTCAGCGGAACCCCAGACAATACCCAGGTCGGCACGCTGGCCCTGCGAATCACCGTCACCGACGATCAAGGATCCAG
>JADMKA010000025.1:16205-42682 GCA_018780145.1 Vitreoscilla sp.
TCGACGCCGCCACGCAGACCTTCCGTGGCACGCCCGGCAACGCCCAGGTCGGCACGCTGGCCCTGCGAATCACCGTCACCGACGATCAAGGATCCAGTGCCAGCAGCGAATTCATGCTGACGGTGGCCAATACCAACGATGTGCCGGAGGCGAACACGCCGGTCGATGACCGTGCAGTCAACGAGGACCAGCCCCTCCTGTTCGCGCTGCCCTGGGACACCTTCCGCGACATCGACGCCGGCGACAGCCTCAGCTATACCGCCACGCTGACCAACGGCACGGCCCTGCCGTCGTGGCTGCACTTCGACGCCGCCACGCAGACCTTCCGTGGCACGCCCGGCAACGCCCAGGTCGGCACCCTGGCGCTGCGCGTAGTCGCCACCGACAGAAGCGGCGCCAGCATCGGCAGCGACTTCGTGCTGACCGTGGTCAACGTCAACGATGCGCCGGTGCTAGCCCGCTCGATCGAGGACTACACGGCCACCGCCGGCGAACCGCTGCGGTTCGAGTTGCCGCCGGCAACGTTCGACGATGCCGACGCCGCAGAGCAGCTGACCTACCAGGCCAGCCTGGCGGACGGCTCGGCGTTGCCGGACTGGCTTCGATTCGATCCGCTACGGCAGGTCTTCGTGGCCGACCCGCAAGCCACCGATGTGGGCCGACTGGTCGTGCGGGTCACTGCCACCGACGCGTCGGGCGCTTCTGCACAGGGGCTGTTCACCTTCACCGTCGCCGAGGCCCCGGCCGAGCCGCAGCCCGAGAGCCCGCCAATGCCGGCCGAGTCGCCGGCCGCACCGCCACCGCCGACCGGAGCCGGGACGACCGCGCCACCGCCGCAGCCGGCCGCCGCGCCTCGCGCGCCCACCGCGCCGGTGCCCGCCGCACCGCCGCCTGCCCTGGTGCAGGCCGCCGAACCGGCGGTCGCACCATTGGCGACACCGCAGTCCATGTCGGCGATGACCGAGGCGCGCGGGCCATCGGCCCCCGTCGGCCCGGGGCAGTCCGGCCGGCTGTCCAGCCGCGCCGACGCCGTGCTGGCTGGTGCCGTCGTTCCCCAGTACGCCGACCTGCGCCTGACGGCGCTCAACCAGCTGCTGCACAGCGACGACCTGCTGCGCAGGCTCGATGAACTGCAGCGCCAATTCTCCGAATCGGGCGAGCTGCGCCATCACGTCATGGCCTCGAGCCTGGCGGTGACGGGAGGCATGACCATCGGCTATGTGGTCTGGCTGGTGCGCGGCGGCGTGCTCGTCAGCTCGATGCTGTCGGCGTTGCCTGCCTGGCAGATGATCGACCCCCTGCCCGTGCTGACCGCCACTGGCAACGGGGCCCGGCGCCAGAAGTCGGCCGCGGCGGACGACCCTGAGCTCGAGCGCCTTTTCGACGAGCACGCCGGCCGTACCGGACCCGAGGCGGATCGGCTGCCGGTGGGAACCGGACGATGAGCTTGCGCACCCTGCAGCGACGCCTGTCGTCTCGCGTTCACCTGGCCCTGGGCCTCGCGGCGTTGACCGTCAGCATGGTGCTGGCGGCCACCTACCTCGGCGTCGTGCCCGACGCCGAGGCGCTGATCCGCCAACACCGTGCGGCATTGGCCGAGACCGTGGCGATCACGGTGTCGGCGACCTTCGATGAATCGCAGCCGGAGGGGCTGCAGGCCACGCTGGCGTTCCTGCGTCAGCGCCACCACGACCTGCTGTCGATCGGCTTGCGGTCGCAGGCCGGCGAGTTGCTGATCGACGAGAAAGACCACGCCAGCCGCTGGGTGGCCGGTCAGCATCAGATCTCGTCCGATGCGCAGGTCATCGTACCGGTGTGGCAGGCCGGCGAGCCGTGGGGCCAGGTCGAGCTGAGCTTCGAGCCCTTGCGCGCGCCAGGCTGGCGCGGCCACCTGCAGGATCCGAGCCTGAAGCTGGCGGCCTTCATGTTTGCCACCTGCGGCCTGCTGTTCCTCGTCTACCTGCGCCGCATGTTGCGCGAACTGGATCCGTCGCGCGCGGTACCGGCCCGCGTGCGCACCGCCTACGACACGCTGACCGAGGGCCTGGTCGTCGTCGACCACGCCGGTGCGATCGTGCTGGCGAACAAGTCCACCGGCCTGATGCTGGGCGTGGACGAGTTGCGACTGGTCGGACGCTCGCCGTCGGAGTTCGACTGGAGCCGGCCGGACGGCAGCCCGATCGAGCGTAGCGCCCTTCCCTGGCAGCTGGCACTGAGCAGCATGACGCCGCAACGCGATGTCCACCTGAATGTGGCACGCAGCGATGGCGTCGGCTTCTCGCTGCGTGCCAACTGCTCGCCCATTCTTGATGAGCAGGGGCGCCTGCAGGCAGTTGTCAGCAGCTTCCAGGATGTCACCGAGCTGGAACAACGGGGCGCCGCGTTGCGGGCGGCCAAAGAGCAGGCTGACGCGGCCAACGAAGCCAAGAGCCAGTTCCTCGCGAACATGAGCCACGAGATCCGCACGCCGATGAACGCGATCCTCGGCTTCACCGAGGTGCTGAGACGCAACGGCCTGCGCCAGGCCGACACCGCCGTGCAGCATCTGGACATCATCCACTCCAGCGGCAAGCACCTGCTCAACCTGATCAATGACATCCTGGATCTGTCCAAGGTCGAGGCTGGCCGGCTCGAGGCGGAGCGAGTTCCCATCGTGCCCCACGAAGTCGCTCGCGAGGTCGTGCGGACGCTCGAAGACCGGGCCGGCCAGAAAGGCCTGACGCTGCGAATGGAGTTCCCGCAGCCAATGCCGGCCCGCATCCTGGGCGATGCAGCCCGCCTGCGCCAGATCCTGACCAACCTGATCGGCAACGCGATCAAGTTCACCGAGCGCGGCGGCGTCTGTTTACGGCTGCGCCTCGAGTCCACCGGCACGCGCAAGCGCTACTGCATCGACGTGCAGGACAGCGGAATCGGCATCCCCGCGGAAAAGCTCGAGTCGGTATTCGACCCCTTCGTCCAGGCGGAGTCTTCAACCACCCGTCGCTTCGGCGGCACCGGTCTGGGCCTGACCATCAGCCGCGGGTTCGCGCGCGCCATGGGCGGCGACATCACCATTCGAAGCGCCTTCGGCCAGGGGACGACCTTCACTCTCTGGCTCGACATCGACGACACGGAGGCCGAGCCACTGCTGGCACCCGAGGAACTGGCCGCCGATGTTCCGGCATCGGCGGCACCGCCCAGGTCCGTGACTTGGCAGTTCCCGCCCGCTCGTGTCCTGGTGGTCGACGATGGCACCGAGAACCGGCAGCTGGTCCGTGTGCTGCTCGAGCAGGTGGGGCTGCAGGTGAGCGAGGCCGAGAACGGTCAGCTCGCGCTGGACCGGATGGCGGCCGGGGGCTTCGACCTGGTGCTGATGGACATGCAGATGCCTGTGATGGATGGGCAGACCGCGACCCGCCGCCTGCGCGCCGAGGGCTGCCGGTTGCCTATCATCGCGCTGACCGCTAACGCAATGAAGGGCTTCGAGCGAGAACTCGACGCGGCCGGCTTCAGCGGCTTCGTGACCAAGCCGATCGATGTCGATGCCCTGCTCGAGGAGCTCGCACGGCGTCTGGATGGCGTTGCTGTCCAGACACCGCCCGCCGACACCGCACAGACCGCGGATACCGACCCCATGTCGCCTGCCCTGCCGGCGCCTTCCGAGGGCGCGCCGGCCATCAGGTCTCGGTTGAGCGCTCATCCGAAACTGGGGCCGATCGTCGGCCGGTTCGTCCAGCAGCTGCCAGCCAAACTGTCGCTGATGGACGAGGCACTTCAGGGTGATGACCTGGCCGGGCTCGCGGACCTGGCGCACTGGCTGAAGGGGGCCGGCGGCAGCATGGGATTCGATGCCCTGTTCGAGCCTTCCAAAATGCTGGAAGATGCTGCCAGGCAGGGCGACCACACCATGGCACGGGCGAGCCTGGCACAGCTTCAACGCCTCGAGCGAGGCATTCTTCGCGGGGTGGCCGAAGCACACGCCGCCGCGGCGGAGGGCAGTTGATGAAGCACGACGTCTGGGCAGCGACAGCGCCCGCCACCCTCGATGAGCTGGACCCACGGCCGGCGGGCTCCTCCCTGCTCGATGTCAAGGTGATGATGGTCGACGACGAGCCATTGATGACCGACCTGATCCAGACCTACCTGGAAGACGCCGGCTACTCCGCTTTCGTCGCAACCAACGATCCGCGCCAGGCGCTGTCGCTGCTGCGCAGCGAGGAGCCGGGACTCCTGCTGCTCGACCTGATGATGCCGCAGATGTCGGGGTTTGACGTGCTGGAGGCGATCCGCAACGACCGGGATCTGCGCTACACGCCGGTCATCGTGCTGACCGCGTCGACTGGGCCCGAGGCCAAGTTGCGCGCCCTGCAACTGGGTGCTGCCGACTTCCTCGCCAAACCGGTGGACGAGAGCGAACTCGTCCTGCGCGTGCGCAACACCCTGGCCTTTCGGCAATACCACGATCGCCAGATCAACTACGACTTGGTCACCGGGCTGCCCAACCAGGGGCTGTTCGACCGCGGGCTGGACGGCATGCTGGACCGGCGGCAGTTGGTCGGCGGCCATGTCGCGCTGTTCAGCATCCAGGTGCCCGAGTGCCGGCAGCTGCGCGAGACCGTCGACGACGCCACCGCCGACGGCTTTTCCAGGGTGCTGGCGCGGCGCCTGTCGCTGTTTGCGAACGATCGGCAGCTGGAGTCGGCGCTCGCCACCCCGCACGATCGGGCACCGCGCGTCGGCCGCATCGGTGCCGAGCAGTTCGGCGTGCTGCTGGAAGGCGTGCCCGACACCGACACCATCGAGGCCGAAGCACGCCGACTGATCACCGCCCTGACCGAGCCCATTCTCATCGGCCCGCACGAGCTGGTGGCCACTCCGTGGATGGGCATCTCGGTGTCGCCCAGCGACGGTGTCACGGCGCAGGCGTTGCGCCGCAGCGCAGACCTGGCTGCTACCCACACCCGAGCGACCAGTGCTGGCGCCTACCAGTTTGCGTCGCGGGATTTGAACGACAGGCTCTACCAAAGGCTGAAGCTCGGCGGGCAGCTGCGCGGCGCCACACAGCGAGGTGAACTGCGGTTGCACTACCAGCCCAAGGTCGACCTGGCCAGTGGTCGCATCGTCGGTGTGGAGGCGCTGGTGCGCTGGCAGCATCCCGAACGCGGGCTGCTCCCGCCCGGGCTCTTCATCCCGCTGGCCGAGGAGCTCGGCGTGATCCGGCAGCTCGGCGACTGGGTCATCGAGCGCGCGTGCCACGACGTCGCCGATTGGTCGCGCCAGGGGCTGGGCCCGCTGCAGGTGGCGGTGAATGTCGCTAAGCCGCAGTTCAGGGCCGGCGACCTGGGCCAGTTCGTGCGGCAGTCCCTCCAGCGCAGCGGGCTGGCGGCCGGCCAGTTGATCATCGAACTCACCGAGAGCATGTTGATCGACGACGTGCAGTCCAGTCTTTCCACCATGGAGGAGCTGAAGGCACTCGGGGTGAGCCTGTCGATCGACGATTTCGGCACTGGCTACTCGTCGTTGAGCTACCTGAAGCGCTTCCCCGTCGACGAGCTGAAGATCGACCGCTCCTTCGTCATGGACCTGCCCGGCCGCAACGCCGACACGGCGATCGTGCGCACCGTGATCGCGCTCGGCCACAGCCTGGGCATGTCGGTCACGGCCGAAGGGGTCGAACTGCCGGCGCAACGACAATGCCTGGCCCAGCTTGGCTGCGATGTCTACCAGGGGTTCCTGTTCAGCCGCCCGGTGCCGGCTGAGCAGCTGGTGGTCATGCTGTGCGGCGATCCCGGCTGAACGGGGTGACCGCCCGCGGATGACACCAGGTGGGCCGCATCGCGGCCGACGGGGCGGCGGCAATGCACTGCCGGATCCGCTTCCACCCGCCCGCCCACCGTGCTCCCCCCACTTGCGACCCTGCCCGCACTGCGCCTGCGCCTGCGCACCTTGGGCGCCAACCCGTCGCACGCCGATCGCGTGCTGCGGCTGTGGGCGCAGGCCAGGCCGCAGGACAGCGGCAAGCGCAGGCTCGAGGATTTCATGCCGAAGGCCGTGCGCGAGGCCCTGCCGGCGTTCGAGGCCGAGCTGAACGGCCTGGCCACGCTGCGGTCCAAGCACCCTGCCGAGGACGGCTCGGCGCGCCTGCTGGTGGCGCTGGCCGATGGCCAGACGGTAGAGAGCGTGCTGCTGCCGCGCGACGGCCTGTGCGTCTCCACCCCCAGCCCAAGTTGGACGCGCTGCTGGATCTGGTGGCAGAGGGCGACGCCCCCCCTGCCCTCGTGCTGTTCGACCCCGGCTTCCACGAAGGCGTGGTCGGCATCGTCGCCGGGCGCATGAAGGACCGCCTGCACCGGCCGACCTTCGTCTTCGCCGTCGGTGCCGACGGCCTGCTGAAGGGCTCCGGCCGCTCGATCCCCGGCTTTCACCTGCGCGACGCGCTGGATCTGGTCAGCAAGCGCCACCCTGGCGTGCTGCGCAAGTTCGGCGGCCACGCCATGGCCGCCGGCTGCACCGTGGCCGAGGCGGACATCGGCATCTTCGACGCCGCGCTGCAAGCCGTGGCGCGCGAATGGCTGCTGCCCGCCGCGCTGCAGCGCCAGCTGGCCACCGACGGGCCGCTGGCGCTCGAGTACTTCAACGCCGACACCGTGGCGCGGCTGGACGCCGAGGTCTGGGGCCAGGGCTTCGAAGCCCCGGTGTTCTGCGACGAGGTCGAGGTGATCCAGCAACGCCTGGTCGGCGCGAAGCACCTCAAGCTGCGCCTGCGCCACCAGGGCCAACTGCGCGACGCCATCTGGTTCGGCCACACCGACAGCCTGCCCGCCAAGGTGCGCCTGGCCTACCGCCTGAGCCTGGACGAGTTTCAGGGCCAGCAGCGGGTGCAGATGGTGGTGGAAGCGGCGGTGTGAGGCCCCGTCGGCGCACCGGCGCCGGTGTCCAGCGGCGAGCGGCAGGGCCCTGCCAGGCCAGAGCGCTCAGCGAGCGCCGTCGATGATCCAGCGGATCAGCCGCCGCGCTTCGTCCTCGCTCAGCCGCTCGTGCGCATCCACGTGGCTGAAGATGCTGCCGCTGCGCAGCTTCTCGGAGAGCCGCGCCTCGGCCTGACGGTCGCCACCAAAGCGTTGGTACTCTGCGGCCAATACCGCGAAGCTGGGGGCGTTCTTCTTCGGCGGGTTGCCGTGACAGTTGTAGCAGCCCTTGTCCGAGGCCAGCGTCGTGCTGGCCTCGGACACCGCCGGGGTCAGGGCCAAGCCCAGCCAGGCCAGGCAGAGGAATCGGGTCTTCGTGATCATCGGGCGCATCGGCAGATCCGGGTTGGTCGGCGTGACATGGGCGACACTGTGCACCAAGCCTGCGTCTTCCGGCCCCATGCAGATCAACACCCTCAGAGAACGCCTGCGCGCCCTCGGCGCCGCGCCAGCCCATGAACAGCGCGTGCTGCGGCTGTGGGCGCAGGCCAGGCCGCAGGACAGCGGCAAGCGCAGGCTCGAGGATTTCATGCCGAAGGCCGTGCGCGAGGCCCTGCCGGCGTTCGAGGCCGAGCTGAACGGCCTGGCCACGCTGCGGTCCAAGCACCCTGCCGAGGACGGCTCGGCGCGCCTGCTGGTGGCGCTGGCCGATGGCCAGACGGTAGAGAGCGTGCTGCTGCCGCGCGACGGCCTGTGCGTCTCCACCCAGGTGGGCTGCGCTGTCGGCTGCGTGTTTTGCATGACCGGGCGCGAGGGCCTGCTGCGCCAGGTCGGCAGCGCCGAGATCGTTGCACAGGTGGCGCTGGCGCGCCGCCTGCGGCCGGTGAAGAAGGTGGTGTTCATGGGCATGGGCGAGCCGGCCCACAACCTGGACAACGTGTTGGAGGCCATCGAGCTGCTGGGGCATGAAGGCGGCATCGGCCACAAGAACCTGGTCTTCTCGACCGTGGGCGATACGCGCGTCTTCGAGCGCCTCCCCCAGGGCCGCGTGAAGCCGGCGCTGGCGCTGTCGCTGCACACCACCAAGCCGGCGCTGCGCGAGCAGCTGCTGCCACGCGCACCACGCATCTCCCCCGACGACCTGGTGGCGCTGGGCGAGCACTACGCCCGTGCCACCGGCTACCCCATCCAGTACCAGTGGACGCTGCTGGCCGGCATCAACGACGGTGACGACGAGCTCGACGGCATCGTCCGCCTGCTGCAAGGCAAGTACGCCGTCCTCAACATGATCCCGTACAACAGCGTGGACGGGCTGGACTTCCAGCGCCCGAGCTGGGAGCGCGCGGCCGAGATCGCGCGCCACCTGCACCGCCGCGGCGTGCTGACCAAACTGCGGCAATCCGCGGGGCAGGACGTGCAGGGCGGCTGTGGCCAGCTGCGCGCCCGCGCAGCACAGCCGGCAGAACAACCGGTCCACCTCATCCGACGCTACGCATGAGCCCGCCGGGCCGCCCCAAGGGCGAATTCCGCAGTGCGCAGCACGAAGGTACGCAATTAAGCACCGCCACCCACCTGCACGAGAGCACCTCCCGATGCCGATCACCCGACGCCAGGCCTGCGCGCCGTTGCTGTCCGCCCTGCTCCCCTGGCCCTTGGCCGAAGCCGCGACCCGACCCGACCCGCACGAGCGCCTGGCCCGGATCGCAGCGCGTTACTTCGCCGACAAACTGGCGCTGAATCCATTGGCCGCCTCCGCCACCGTCGGCGGGGCGCACTACGAGGGCCGGCTGGCCATCACCATCGCACCGGCCGAGATCGCCAAGGCGCGCGCCCTCTACCGCCGTGTCGCCGCCGAGTTGCGCGCCCTCCCCGCCGAACACCTGGCTCCGGCGGACCGCCTGAACCACGAACTGCTGGCCTGGGAGGTGCAACTCAGGCTGGACGGCGACGCCTTTCCCGGTCACCTGATGCCGATCGACCAGTTCGGCGCCCTCCCGCTGGAGCTGGCCAACCTGGGCAGCGGCGACCAGTACCAACCGCTGAAGACCCCGGCCGACTACGGCAACTACCTGCGCCGCCTGCAGAAGCTGCCAGCCTACAACCGGCAGGCCATCGCCAACATGCGCCAAGGCATGCGGCGCGGCTACACCGTTCCCCGTGCCCTGATCGACTCGGGGCTGCCGATCTACCGCTCGCTGGCCGAGCCGGTGTTCGACAAGTCACCCTTCGCCCGCGCGCTGGCGGTGATGCCTGCGGCATTCAGCGCTGCCGAGCGGGCGCGCATCGGCCGTGCCTGGCGCAGTGCGTTCGAGCGCGAGCTGCTGCCGGCCATGCGCGAGCTGGTGGCCTTCCTGGAAGGGCCCTACCGCCGCGCCTGCCGAAGCACGGCGGGCATCTCGGCGCTGCCGAACGGCGCCGCGTGGTACGCCTACCAGGTGCGCGCCAACACCACCACCGACATGCCGCCCGACGAGATCCACAGCCTCGGGTTGGCCGAGGTGGCGCGCATCCGCGGCGAGATGGCCAAGCTGCAGGCGGGGTTCGGCGTCGAGGGCAGCGTCACCGACTTCCTCCGGTGGCATGCGGCCCAGGCCCGCTTCCGCCCCTACAGCACGTGGCCGGCGCTGCTCAAGGGCTACCAGGACATCAACCAGCGGGTGCTGCCGCTGCTTCCCCGCCTGTTCAGCCGCTTGCCCAAGCACGCGATGGACATCCGCCCGATGCCCGAACTGCAGCGTGCCACCGCGTCGCCGTACTACACCAACCCGGCACCCGACGGCTCGCGGCCCGGCGTGTTCTACGTTGGCGCGGGCGTTGAGCCGGCGCAGTTCAACGTGGCGATCATGACCTCGCTGCTGCTGCACGAGGGCCAGCCGGGCCACCACTTCCAGGGCTCCAGGCAGATCGAACTGGACCTGCCGGATTTCCGCCGCTGGGGCTGGAACAGCGCGTTCGGCGAGGGCTGGGCGCTGTACGCCGAGACGCTGGGCATCGAGATGGGCGTCTACGACGACCCCACCCAGTACCTGGGCCACCTGAAGCAGGAGTTGCTCCGCGCGGTGCGCCTGGTCACCGACACCGGGCTGCATGCCAAGGGCTGGACCCGTGAAGAGACGATCCGCTACATGATGGACACCGAGGGCGCCAGCGAAGCGGAGGCCCGGCAGGCCACCGAGCGCTACATGGCCTGGCCGGGCCAGGCCCTGGCCTACAAGATCGGCGCGTTGAAGATCCAGCAGATGCGCCAGCGCGCGCAGGCCCGGCTGGGAGAGCGCTTCTCGCTGCCGGACTTCCATGAGCTGATGCTGTCGCAGGGCACGCTGCCGCTGAAGGTGCTGGAGCGCCTGGCGGACGAGTGGATCGCGGCTGGCGGCGGCACGCCGGTCAAGGCTGCCAGCCCAGGCTGATCACCTCGAAGTCGCTGGCCATCAAGGTGGCGAAGGCGGGATTCAGGATGTCGTTGTCCCAGCGGGTGTCGAAGGTGCCGCTGATGTACAGATCCGAGCCGTTGTCGGCCACGATCAGGCCGTGGCGCTGCATGGCGCGGAAGATCTTGCGGGCATGGGGGTCCGCCGTGCGCTGCGCCGGGTCCTGCCCGTTCACCAGCGCCTTCAGCCGCAGCCGGGCGCCCATCGGCAAGGCACCGGGGGTGGCGCCTGCCGTGTGAGAGGCCGGGAAGACATGCCCGTTGGTGGCGCGCACCGTCACCCGCAGTGCGTGGGCGATCTCCGGCACCGTGTCGTTCCAGGCCTCGTCGTAGCGCACCAGGCCCGGGAAGATGGCCAGCCCGGCGGCATCGGCCGAGGTCCAGCCCTCGGGGCGGCGGTCGTTGCGGTTCAGGTCGAAGAAGGCGCCCGAGCCACCGAGCCACTTGCCACTCAGCGCGTCATGGAAGACGTTGTAGAGCTCGTAGAGGTGCTTGTTCGTGCAGTCGATGACCAGCAGGTGCCGGTCGTTCTTCTTGCGCTGGTCCAGGTTGGCCGGCGCACCGCCCTCCACCCAGTGCGGCTCGGTGATCGCCTCGGCGGGCAACGGGTAGAAGCGCTGCGGCTTGCCGGTGCCATGGTCGACGCCGTCGCTCTCGTCGGCGTACTTGAAGCTCACCTTCTGCTTCGGCTGCGACGCGTCGACGATGGCATAGGGGAACCCGTAGACCTTGACACTGCCGGGCTTGACCTCGCCACCGAAATCCGGGTGCAGGCGCCGCGTGCCGCCGTTGTTGATGAAGGCGATGTAGGCGGCCGAGGCCGGGTCCACCGGGGCGTTGCGGATGTCAGCGTTCCACCAGTTGTCGGCTGGGAACAGCGGCAGCGGGCCGGGCGGCGGCGCGCCCTGAACCGGCACGGCCGGCGGGCACTGCGCCACTGCCTGGGAGAGCCCGACGAGGCTCGCGAACGCCAGCACCCAGACGGCGTGCCGCGTGTTCATCCCGCGCACTTCTTCAGCGGGACCTTGTCGAGCGGGAAGCGTTGGGCCAGCTTGAGGGCGTTGATGCGGGCGTTGTAGGCCGCCATCTGCGGGTTGGACTTGCCAGGCATGGGCGGCGCAAACTCCACCTGCGCCACGCCCTTCTTCTCGCCCACGTTGAAGGTGGCGGTCAGCGGCTGCTGGCCACTGAATTCGGTGATCAGCACCGCCATGATCCCGCTGTAGCTGGGGCCGAAGAAGCCCGGGCCGGCCAGCTCGACCTCACCCAGGGCCTGGCTGTCTGCCCCGTTGACCAGCGTCAGCTTGTCCGCGCCCACCACCACCTTGGCCGGCGCCGTGCAGGCGGCCTTGGCTGGCACCCAGGTGCCCTGCAACTCGGGGGGTGGGCCGCCCGCGCCGGCCCAGGCCGGCCAGGTGAGGCAAGCCGCTGCCAGGCACCGGAGTGCCAGGGCGGCATGGGGCTGGACATTGCGCATCGCGCCTCCTTCGTCGCCCGTGCAGGGCATGGCCCGGTGACTATAGGCCGATCACGCGGATTCAGCGAGTGCGCTGGCCTCGCGATGTGCCGTCAGCATCTGGCGCACCCCCTCGGCATATGGCGTCTTGTGGATCGGCCCGATCAACGCCTGCAGGGCGCTGTCGTCCATCAGCACCGGGTCGGTCTGCAGGTAGTGCATCTCGACCAGCTCGCGCATGAAGGGCACGAACCAGCCCATCACCCGCAGCATGGTCTTGCCGGCGACGCGGCGCTTCAGCGGCCGGCCGGTCTGGCGCTCCATCTCCTGCACCAGCGCAAGCTGGCTCGTGACACCGGCGCCTGCCAGGTGCCAGCTGCGGCCCCAGGCGGCCGGGGTGTCGATCAGCCGGGTCACGACCGGGCCGACATCCGGCACGAAGACGAACTCGTGCGGCGTCTCGATGGGGCCCACCAGATCCGCCGTGCCGCCCTGCACCGCCGCCACGGCGGCCCGGTGCAGGAAGCTCGCCTCGACACCGGGGCCATAGAAATCCGGCAAGCGCAGGATGGCGGCCTCGATGCCGTGGTCGGCCGCCGCCTGCCACAGCAGGTCTTCCTGCGCCTTGCGCATGCGGCCCTTGAAGGTGTGCGGCTCGCACGGGTGGTCCTCGCGCACGGGGTTGGCCCGGGGCAGGCCGTAGGGGTAGACGGTGCCGATCAGCAGGATGCGTTTCACGCCGGCAGCCACGGCGCCATCCAGCATCTGCCGCATCACCAGCGGGTGCAGCTCGAAGTGCGCGTAGTCCACGCCCACCATGTAGACCAGCGTCTCGATGCCAGTTGCCGCGGCCTGCACCGAAACGGGATCGTCTGGGTTCCAGGTGACGATCTCGGCGAGCGGATCGTGGCCGAACCCGCGGCGCAGGCTGGCCTGGCTTCGGCCGACCACGCGGTAGCGCCGGCCCGCGTCTCGCAGGGCGCTGGCCACGCTCTGGCCGATGACGCCGGCGGCGCCGAAGAGTGCGATGGTGCTCATGGAGATACCTTGGCGAGTCGGGTTGCAACGGCCACAGTGTGCCCAGCCAACGGTGAAATGAAAATCGCCTAGTTTTGCCTAGCCTCTATTCATTTCTGTATAGACTCCAGGCCATGGAACCCGATTGGCAGTGGTACCGCTCCTTCCTGGCCGTGCTCGACCACGGCTCGCTTTCGGCCGCCGCGCGCGCGCTGGGCCTGACCCAGCCCACTCTCGGCCGTCACATCGACGCGCTGGAGGCCGCGCTCGGGCTGACGCTGTTCACCCGATCGTTCGAGGGTTTCGCGCCCACCGACGCAGCGCTGAACCTGCGCCCTTACGCCGACGGCCTGAAGGACACCGCGGCCGCCCTGCTGCGCGCCGCCAGCGGCCAGGGTGAAGGCGTGCGCGGCACCGTGCGCATCACCGCCAGCGAGATCGTGGGCGTCGAGGTGCTGCCGCCGATCCTGGCCGCGCTGCGGCAGTCACACCCGGAGCTGGTGGTGGAACTGGTGGTCTCCAACGAGGTGGGCGACCTGCTGCGCCGCGAGGCCGACATCGCCGTGCGCATGGTCCAGCCCACGCAAGATGCGCTGATCGCCCGCCGCGTGGGCAGCATCGAGCTCGGCATGCATGGCCGGGCCGACTATCTGGCCCGCTGCGGCACGCCGAGATCCATGGACGAGTTGCTGCGCCACAGCCTGATCGGCTTCGACCGCGAGGACGCGCGCATCCGCCGCATGACGGCCACGCTGGGCCCGTACGACCGCAGCATCTTCGCGCTGCGCGCCGACAGCGACCTGGCCCAGCTGGCGGCCATCCGCGCCGGCTTCGGCCTTGGCGTCTGCCAGGTGGGGCTGGCACGCCGCGAGGGATTGGTTCGCGTGCTGCCGCGCCTGTTCTCGTTCAAGCTCGACACCTGGGTGGCGATGCACACCGACCTGCGCGACAGCCCGCGCTGCGCGGTGACCTTTGCGGCGCTGGTGGAGGGGCTGGCCGCCTACACGTCCAGTGTGTAGACCACCGCGCCGGCTCGCTCGCTCGGGCTGCGGCCCGCCAGGGCACGGTCCCACTCCGGCCCGCCCGCTCCCTCGTGCGGGTGCAGGTGCAGCGTCATCACCGCCACCTCCTCGGTGCCGGCATCGAAGTCGGCAAGCCGGTCACGGCTGGCGCTGAAGAGGATGGCCTCGTTGGCGCCGGCGGCGTCGATGATCACCAGGTACTTGGCGGGGGCTTGCATGCGGGCGGTCTCCTGCAGATATGCCAGTCTGCACCCAATTTCAGACGAAGTCGCGCACCCGGTACCAGCCCATGCCCACGGCCTGCATCAAGCCGCCCAGGCGCTCGCCGCCCGGGAACGGCGGGTTGACGATGCCGCCGAACCAGTCCAGCCGCTCGGGCCGGCCCAGCATGGCCTCGCTGACCAGCGTGGCGGCCACGCGGGTGGGCACCACGCCGTGCCCGCAGAAGCCCTGCGCCCAGAAGACGCGGTCGTTGCGGCGGCCCCAATCCGGCATGCGGCGCATCGTGATGTCGATGTGGCCACCCCAGGCGTGCTCCATCTTCACGTCCTTCAGCTGCGGAAAGGCGCGCAGGATGTTGGCCTTCATCGATTGCGGCAGATTCACCGGCGTGCCACCCAGGTAGGTGCACTTGCCGCCGAACAGCAACCGGTGGTCGGCCGTGGTGCGGAAGTACTCGAGGATGAACTGGTTGTCGTAGACCGCGTGGTTCTTCGGGATCAGGCTGCGCGCGACCGATTCGCCCAACACCTCGGTGGTGCCGATGAAGGTGCCCACCGGCAGGGTGCGCGCGGCCAGGCGCTTGTCCACCTGGTCGATGTAGGCGTTGGCGGCCAGCACGAGCTGATCGCAGCGCACCTGCATGCCGCCGGCCACCCGCACGGTGATGCCGTCCGGCTTCTCGTCGTAACCCTCCACCTTCGTCTGCTCGAAGATCCGCACGCCGGCTGCCTCGACCGCACGGCCCAGGCCCAGCACGTACTTCAGCGGGTGGATGTGGCAGCCCTCCGGGTCGATGATGCCGGCCTGGTAGCGCTCGGAGTTGAGGTAGGTGGGCAGCGTGGCCTTGTCGACGAACTGCAGCTTGTCGTAGCCCCACTCGGTTTGGCACTCCTCGATCCAGCCGGTCAGGTCGGCCACGCGGCGCGGCAGCACGGCGACTTCGAGGTGGCCTTCGACCAGGTCGCAATCGATCTGGTGCTGGCTCATGATGCCGCGGATGTCTCGCACCGCCTGCAGAGACTGGTCGAACAGGTTGCGCGCCCGCTCGTGGCCCATCACGCCCTTCAGCCGCTGCATGCCGCAGGGGAAGCCGATGATCATCTGGCCGCCGTTGCGGCCCGAGGCCCCCCAGCCGACCCGGCTGGCCTCCAGGATCACGACGCGCTTGCCGGCCTGGGCCATCTCCAGCGCGGTGTACAGGCCGAAGAAGCCGGCGCCGACCACGCAGACATCGGCCTGCAGATTTTCGGTGAGCGCCGGGCGCTCGGTCTGGAGCTCGCGCGAGGTGGCCGCGTAGTAGGTATCGGTGTGGGTGCTGCTGCTTCGGAACATGGCGCGGTCTTTCAGGCGAGTTCAATCAGGTGGGTCAGATCCCACTGGTGGCGCGGGTCGGCCAGCGCGGCGCGCTCGGCGTGCTCGTGGCGCTTGATGGCCGTGAAGGCGTCGACCAGCGGGCCGCCGAAGAGGCTGCGCAGCATGGCGCTGCGGTCCAGCGCGTCCAGCGCGTCCGGCAGGCTGCGGGGCAGCCGGTGGGCCTCGTCGGCGCCCGGGTGCGGGTCTTGCGCGGCGCGCAGGCCGGCCAGGCCCAGGCCCAGCGTGGCGGCAACGGTCAGGTAGGGGTTGGCGTCACCGCCGGGCAGGCGGTTCTCGACCCGCCGCGCGCTCGGGCCGGAGGCCGGGATGCGAAAGGCCAACGAGCGGTCCTCGGCGCCCCAGCTCGCATGCGAGGGCGAGGCGTCGGACAGCGCAATGCGGTCGTAGGCCATGTCATAGGGCGCGAAGAAGGCCATCGCCGCCGGCGTGTGCGTCTGCAGCCCGGCGATGAAGTGGCCCAGCGCCGCACTGCTCTCTCCCGCTTCGTGGGCAAAGACATGTGGCCATGCGGACCCGGCGCGCTGCACGCTGAAGTGCCAGTGCATGCCGGTGCCCGGCTGGTCCAGGAAGGGCTTGGCCGCGAAGCTGGCCAGGAAGCCGTGGCGCGCGGCGATCTCGCGCGCCACCCGTTTGAAGCGGAACACCGCATCCGCCTGGGCCAGCGGCGCACCGGGCCGGAAGTTCACCTCGAACTGCGACAGGGCCGACTCATGGGCATGCCCGCTGACGGGAATGCCCAGCGCCTCGCAGGCCGTGTACAGGTCGTCGAAATACGCCTCGAAGTGGCCGGCACGCTCCAGCGAAAACGCCTCGCAGGAACTCTCGCGCGCCATCGCGCCGGGCTGGGCGCGCGCGCTGCCGAGCGTCACCCGGTCGCCGGCTTCGTGGCGCGTGAGCAGGAACAGCTCCAGCTCGGGCGCCACCAGCGCCTGCAGGCCCTCGGCCTCGAAACCGGCCAGCACGCGGCGCAACGCGGCCCGCGGCGACAACTCGGCCGCGTCGATCTCGCGGCCATGGTGGCTGGCATGCCAGCGGCCGGTGGGCTCGCAGATCACCGTGGCTTCGCCGGGGCGGCCGGGGCGGGGTGCCAGCGTGGCCAAATCGGGTACCAGGTGCATGTCGCTGTAGCTGGCGGGCACCATCGGGCCGAACACCGCATCCGACTCGCCGGCCGTGAGGGTGAGACCCAGCGCCACCGTGGGCAGCTTGCAGCCGCCCAGGCCCAGAAAGTCGTCGCGGCTGACCCGCTTGCCGCGCGCCACTGAAGTGAAGTCCCCCAGCGAGCACTCCACCGACTGGGCGCCCAGCGCGGCGAGTGCGGCCTCGGCGGCGGCGCTGTCGATGGCGGGCAAGGGCTGGATGTGGTTCATGGCGTAGGCGTCAGAGGGCGAAGCCCGATGGTAGGATTAAATTGGACCAACAGAATAGGCCAATTCAACGCCAAAACACTGGTCCACTTTGAGCACCCGATGAGCCTCGACACCCTCGCCGACTGGCTGGCCGCCCGCCCGGCTTCGGCCACCGAACCACTCGGAGCCCGGCTGGCACAGGGCCTGCGCGAGGCCCTGCTCGACGGCGTGGTGCCGGCCGGCCAGCGCCTGCCGGCCACGCGCGCGCTGGCGGCCCGCCTGGGCGTGGCCCGCAACACGCTGGTGGCCGTCTACGCGCAACTGCGCGAGGAAGGCTTCGTGGTCGCCGGCCAGGGCTCCGGCACCTACGCCTGCCGTGTGGCCCCCGAGCAGGTGGCCCTGCGCGCGCCACGCGCGGCCGCTGCCGCGTTGCCAGCGCCAGCCCTCTCCGAACGTGGCCGGCGCTACCAGGCTCACCCGCTGCACCGCTTCTGGCGCCGCGAGCCCTTCTGCCCGGGTGGCTTCGACGCCGAGCTGTTTCCCCACGCCCTGTGGAACCGCCTGCTGGCCCAGCCGCTGCGCCGGCCCGATGCGGCGCAGCTCGGCGCGGGCGAACCGGGCGGAGCGCCCGCGCTGCGCCAGGCGGTGGCGCAACATGTGCGCAGCACGCGCGGCGTGCGCTGCGAGCCGGCGCAGGTCATCATCACCGACAGCACCGCGCAGTCTCTGGACTTGATCGCCCGCCTGCTCTGCGACCCCGGCGACCGGGTGTGGATCGAGAACCCCTGCTACTGGGGCGCCAGCCAGGCCCTGGGCGACCTGGGCCTCACGCTGCAGCCGATGGATGTGGACGCCGACGGCCTGCCGCTGCCCCCCGCCACCGGGCGCACCATGCCAAACGCCCGCCTGGCCTACCTGACACCGTCGCACCAGTTCCCCACCGGCGCGGTGATGCCGCTGGCCCGGCGGCTCGAATGGCTGGCCCACGCCCGCGCGCACGGCACGCTGCTGATCGAGGACGACTACGACAGCGAGTACCGCTACACCGGCATGCCCTTCCCCTCGCTGCAGGGGTTGGACGGCGAACAGCGCGTGCTCTACCTGGGCAGCTTCAGCAAGACCATGTACCCCGGCATCCGCGTCGGCTTCCTGGTGGTGCCGGCCGCGCTGGCGGGTGTGTTCGCCGACGCCTCGGCGGACTTCTACCGTGACGGCGACCAACTGGTGCAGCAGGCGCTGGCCCGCTTCATCACCGATGGCCACTACGCCGCCCATGTGCGCGCGCTGCGGCGCGAGTACGGCGCGCGCCGCGAGGCCCTGGTGCAGGCGCTGTGGAAGCACCTGCCGGCCGAGCTGGCCGACCCTGCCCGCCTGCGCATCCTGGGCGGCGCACGCGGCGTGCACCTCACGCTGGGCCTGCCCGACGCGGTGGACGACCAGGCCCTGGCGGCGCGCTGCCAGGCCCTGGGGGTCACCGTCATCCCGCTGTCGGTCTACTGCGTGGGCCGGCTGCGGCGCGGGCTGGTGCTGTCCTTTGCGGGCTGCCCGGCCCCATCGATCGACAAGCTGGTAGCGCGGCTGGCACCGGCGCTGCGGCGCGCCGTGGCCTGAAGACCCTGGCGACGCCACGGCCTTGGCACCGCGGACCGCGCGGCGTATCGTCCTGACACCGCCCTGCCTGCAGGAAAACGCCATGCCTGCCGCGATCGCTGCTGTCATTGCCGCGCTAATGGCCATCATTGCGGCCATCCTCGCCTTCATCGCCGAGAACTGGCTCGCGCTTTGCGCGATCGCCGCACTGCTGGCGCTGATCTACCTGCTGTGGCAGATCATCAAGGGCCTGCAGAAACTCATTGACGGTGCGCGCAGCCCGCCCGCCCCACCGCCGCCCCCACCACCGCCCCCACCCCCCCCGGGCGACGGCGAGTAGCTCAGAGACCCTTCCAGGCCACGGCCAGCGTGCCCGGTTCCGCGTCGAACATCGCCGGGCCGGTCTCGGCGATCGCGTTGCGCGACAGCCCCTGGGGCGGCGGCAACAGGTAGTTGCCGGGGGCGCAGTGCAGCACACGCTGCACGCTGCCGTCGCTGGCCACCTCGGTGACGATGCCGATGTGCCCCGGCGGTCCTTCCGGGCCCTTGCCCCGCGGCTTGGGAAAGACCAGCATCGCGCCCACCTCCGCGCGGGGCAGGCGCCGGAACAGGCGCTGCTCGCCCGTGGCGTCGGCGTAGACGGCGTCGGTGCCGATCCAGCCGCCCTCCCAGGGCGCGCTGTCGCGCGCCACGCCCAGGGCCCAGCAGACGAAGCCCGAGCAGTCGCAGGCCTGCTGCGGCAGCTCGGCCAGCGTGAGGCCCGATTTCTCCAGCCCGGCCACATAGGCCGCGTGCACGCCGGGCCGCTGGGTGCGCATCAGCTCGAACTCGCGGGCCACGTCGAGGGAGCGGCCGGGTGCGGCCGGCCTGCGCCCGGCGGCCTCGTCGGCACGCGTCCAGCCGCCCTTGCCCAACCAGTACAAGGTGGGCAGCGCGCGGGCTGAGAGTGCGCGGGTGAGAAAGGCGGTGGTGTCCATGTCGTGCGTCCTTCGTCGCTGATGGGGGCTGGCCAGGTCAGCGGGTTCAGCGGGCCGGCGTGCTGGTGGCAGCGGCCGCCAGTATGACCGCGCCCGGCTGGCTCGGGGCCGGCATCGCATAGCTGGCGATCAGGTGCAGGCCGGTGAGGGTGACCAGCGCGGCGGCTGCGAACGAGCTGGCGGTGCGGGCGATGCGGGCGGTCAGTTGGGTGGTCATGGTGCGGGGTCCTTTGGGGTTGCTTGCCGTTGCCGGCGGGTGTGTGTCGATGGGCTCAACTGTAGAAATCGGCCCGCTTCCTGCCCATACCGCGCGGGCGGCATTCGGTACCGCGCACCTACCGTGTTCACGGTAGTGCCCCGCTGCACCGGCGCACAGAAGCCGGCGCAGAATGGCCCGCAGCACAGCAGCCCTGCCTCTCCCGGCCTGTTCGCAGGACACCAAGGACCTCCCCGTATGACGGACCGCCCCCCCATCGGCGTGCTCATCGTTGAAGACGAGCCGGAATTTCTCAGCCGCTTCAGCGAAGCCGTGCTGGGCGACCAGCAGCTGCGGCTGCTGGGTGCCGTCTCCACCGGCAAGGCCGGGCTCGCCCTGCTGGACGCGCAGCCGCCGGATGTGCTGCTGGTCGACCTGGGTCTGCCCGACATCAGCGGCATCGAGCTGATCCGCCACGCGGCCCGCCATCACACGGCCTGCGACACGCTGGTGGTGACCATGTTCGCCGACGATGGCCATGTCATCGGCAGCATCGAGGCAGGCGCCACCGGCTACCTGCTGAAGGACGCCAGCGCGGCGCGCATTGCCGCGGCCATCCACGAGGTGCGCGACGGCGGCTCGCCGATCAGCCCGAGCATCGCGCGGCGCGTGCTGGCGCGCTTTCGCGGGGGCGCGCCGCCGCCTGCCCTGGCCGGCGCCCCGGCCGCAGCCAGCACCCCGGCGGCGGCGCCACCGGCCGAGCCCTCCCCCTTGTCCGAGCGCGAAACCGAGCTGCTGCGCCTGGTCGCCAAGGGCTTCAGCTTCGATGCGGTGGCCGAGGTGCTGTCGATCTCGCCGCACACCGTGGTCACGCACGTGAAGAACATCTACCGCAAGCTGGCGGTTCACTCACGCGGGGAGGCGGTTCATGAAGCTCGGCAAATGGGCCTGCTCTGAAGGCCCAGCGCATTGAACTGCCGTTCCAGGCATTCGCCGAATACCAGGGCACCGGCGCCGTGCTGACGCGCCTGGTGGTGGGCCCGCAAAGCGAACGGCAGCCAATGTTCGAACGCCGGCTGTTCTGCGTGCGCACTCTGCCGGTGCTCACCTGGGTCGCCGGAACCATCGTCGGCCTGCTGGTGCTCTTCATCTTGCTGCAACGGCGGGCGTGGGCAGGCCAACATGCGCAACCGTGTGCAACGCCCAGGCGGGCACCTTGAGTGGCAGGGCTTGCCTCAGGGCCCCCGCGTGAGCCTGCATGCATCATGGCAGGTGGCGGTGGCGGCCGGCCAACCCGGCGCCGTCGCGCCCTGTGACGCCGGGTTCAGTCCGAAGGCGCCAAGGTGCGAACCAGCCGCACCGGCAGCCGCTCGCGCTTGAGCACGCCGCTGTCGACCTCGCCGCCGGGCAGTTGCACCGCCAGGCCGTGCAGGAACGACAGGCGCGCCACGTTCTGCTCGGTGACACCGCTGCGGATGTTGCCGTAGTCGTACTGGTTGACCGCGCCGGTGTTCACCGTCGTCGACGAGCTCCAGTGCCAGCCCTCGGGTGACGCCGGGAACGCCCGAGGCGACAGCGCCTGCGCGGCCGCCCACTGCCGCCCCAGCTGGCGCAGCTCAGCCGCGCGCGGCAGGCGCCAGGCCTGGCCGCTGGCCTGGCTCCGCACCCTGGCCGCCGCCAGCGCGTGGCCATGGTCCATCCGCGTGGCCGCACCGGCGCAGGCGCGGCCGTCCCAGTGCTGGCCCTCGGCGCAGCGCGCCCAGGCCAGGCCGGCACGAAGATCCAGCACCTCGTCGGACTGCGGCGTGGCCAGGTGCAACGCCGGTTCGGCCGCCGATGCCGGCAGCCACGAGGCCAGCAGCAGGCCGGCTGCGAAGCACCGCCGTAGGAGATCAATTGCGCGCATGGGCCAGCCCGGAAGTTGCAATGTCGACATGCGCCGCCAGCGTGGCGGCCAGGCGGTCCATCGGCGCGGCCAGGCGCCGATCGCGCACGACGATGACGAAGCGCATGCTGCGTTGGTCGCCATCCTGCTGGATGGAGAACGAGCCCGGCGCCAGTGCGTAGCCCAAGCCGGCGAAGAGCGCCGCCAGCCCCTGCGTATCCAGCGCAGCGCCAGAGCGCAGCTTCAGCGTGACCTGCATCGCCGGGTGCGCCGGCAGCCACTCCTCGATGCGGCTGCCCCACATCATCGTGGCCGCACTCATTGCCGCCAGCAGGATGGCGGCGCCGTAGAAGCCCACGCCGATCAGCACGCCGATGCAGGAGGCCGCCCAGATCGACGCCGCCGTCGTCAGACCGCTGATGTTCAGCCCCTCCTTGACGATGACGCCGGCACCCAGGAAACCGATGCCGGTGACGATACCCTGCATCACTCGCGTGGGGTCGGGCACGGCCGACAGGGCATGCTGGCCGCCGTACCAAAGCTGAGGGTAGCCGGCAATCACCGTCAGCCCCGCCGAGGCCATGCAGACCAGGCCGTAGGTGCGCATGCCCGCGGCACGGCCACGGTAGGCACGCTCGTAGCCCACCAGGCTGCCCAGCAGCAGCGCGCCCGCCAGGTTCATGAACACGATCAGGTTGGTCTGCAGCTCGGCGGCCGACCAGTAGGTGGCGAGCTGGCTCATGAAGGTTGGCGTCTGCATCGTCGTGGCCACGGCCATGTGGGCCATGGCCTTCGACTCGGCATCTTGCGCCCCGGGGAGGCGGCGCAATCCTGAGAACTGGGGCTGATTGGCAGCGCATTCCCGGCGGCCTGACGCGCTAAGGAATGGCGGCGATCGGCCAGCAAGAGTCATTGAACAGCGTCAGCTCTGGGGCAGTTAGCCTTGCGGGGCAGTCACCAACCCCGCACGACTTGCTGGCAACGGCGCCTAAGTATTTCAGTGTGCTCTGGTGCGTCGTGTCGTCGTGTGGCGCACTGGCAGGGTGAAGTTGCCGGACGCAAGCACAGTTGCGTATGCTGGTGTAGCGCCGCGCCCGACCGAGCACATGTTCCCCACGGTGCCACCCATCGCGTCCTCGCTACGCCGGCGGCGGGGCGTCTGGCCCTCAGTAGCCGACGGACAATTCGCGCACCAAACGACCATGTGAGCGGATGACCGACCAACAGACCCGGAACAACCACTACGTCCCGCAGTGGTACCAGCGCGGCTTCCTCGCTCCGGGCCAGTCTCGTCTCTTCCATCTCAACCTCGACCCGGACCGCAAGACGCTCCCCGATGGCCGGCAGGTGCCGCGCACCGCGCTGCACGAATGGGGCACCAGGATGTGCTTCGTGGAGTACGACCTGTACACCACGCACTTCGGCTCGATCGTCAACGATGACATCGAGAAGCATCTGTTCGGCACCCTCGACGATCAGGGAGCCAAGGCTGTACGCGCCTTCGCACTAGGTGATCCCTCCCAGGTGCACGAGTCGTTCCAGGACTTTTTCGAGCACATGGCTGCGCAAAAGCTGCGCACGCCCAAGGGGCTCGACTGGATCCGCTCGTGCTACGGGCCGCTGCACCAGATCGACCTAATGGTGGAGATGCAGGCCCTGCGGCTGATGCACTGAACGATGTGGGCCGAGGGGGTTCGGGAAGTCGTCTCGGCGGCAGACTCGGACGTCAAGTTCGTCGTGACGGACCACCCGGTGACGGTCTACAACGCGCATATCAGTCCAATGTCCTCGGGCTGCGCTTATCCGCTGGACCCGATGGTGGCGTTGCTGGGTACGCAGACCGTGTTCGCGCTGGACGCCAACACCTGCCTGATCTTTACCCACCTCGAATACGCCAAGGAGCCCGACCGGCAAGACCTGACACGACTGCGGACGAACGCCAGGCACCTTGGCGTCGGCATGACGCGCACGGACGCCTTCATCCGTGACCGTCGCCTCAGCCGTGACGAGGTGATCGCCATCAACCATCTACTCAAGTCGCGCGCGAAACGCTGCATCGCAGCGGCCAACAAGGACTGGCTATACCCAGAGCGTCACTTCAGCGGCTCGTGGGCGCAGATCGCCAAGGTGCTGCTGCCCGGGGACGATCTTTGGCGCTTCGGCGGCGAGATCTACGTTGGATATAGGGACGGAAGCTCCGCGTACTGGGACGAGCATGGCCGTAGGTCCAAGGCCCACGAGTTTTTGACCCGCAAGTCGCCGCGCAAGAACATCGCGGCCGACGACTTCTGCGGCTGCGGCAGCGCCTACGCCTACAAGGACTGTTGTCAGCACCTGCCAGCCGTCGAGCGACCGCCTTGGGAGGTCTACGGCCTGCGCGAGCGCAACCTGATGCTCTGTAACGCCATTCAGGGCATCCTGGGCCTGAATGAAGGAATGTCCTGGGAGGGCGTGCGCCGTACCTTGAGCGATGACCAGGTCCAGCGCATCCACAACGCCTTCGCCGGCTTGTGGCCCGAGGACACGGACCTTGCCGCGCTGTTGCCTCGGCCCCATCCCAAGAAGCTGCGCTCGGTCCATATCGGCATCTCCGATCCGCGCACGATCGAGGCGACGGTGTTGGGCTGGTTGCCCTATGTCGACGAGGTCGTGCTTGTGAACCCGTTCTTCCTGGGCACGCGCATGAAGCCCGAGTTCAGTCCCATCGACTCGCCGTCCGGCCACAAGATGCAGACGCTCAAGAACGTCCTGCTCGTGCTAAAGCTGGAGCCGTTCATCCGTGCCGGCGTTGTTCATCTCGTGCCCGACCCCGGCGAGGTCAGCGCCGCACTCGGCCAGCATGTCCGTGAGGTGCTGACCCATCGCACGGCGGGCTGGAAGCCGCCCAAGGGCGGGCTGCACCGCCTGTTGAAGCTCGGGGAAGAGGAACACCGCCGGGTCATCTGGATGCTGCCCGAGGCCTCACAGCGGCACTACATCGCCAAGCACATGCCAGAGGCCGACGAGGCGATGATCGATCGCGTCATCGCGTACTTCAAACGCCAGGCCGAGGCTGACCCGTACGCGTTGCTGCAGCCGCTCCCCGTGGGAGACGCTGGCGCGCAGTTCCAGATCTACAAAGGCCTGAACTTGGAGTCGGCGATGTACCTGGCAACGCTGACCGGCTCGATCATCCACGTCGACACAGACGCGCACTGGGAACAGCTCTTGATGGACGCGCAAACCGCTGGCGCGCCGTCGCAGCAGGCCTGGGCGCCCGTGCGACAAGCCCTGGCCGAGATCACGTTCCCCGTGGACCTCGACCCGCGCAGGGTGGCCGAACGGCTGTCCACCGGCGACCGTCCGCCCATCAGCAAACTGCTGCGGCGCCTGGCCCATTCGGTCTCTGTGCCGGGCACCGGCTCAACTCCCCATGCGTTGGCCACGCAGGTGCGCCAAGCGCGCGGCAAGGTCGAGCGCAAGGCGACACCCCCAGACGACAACAGTGTGCTCAAAGCGCGCCTGGAGCTGCATGTGCCGGCGGCGGGATTCTTCCGCCAAGAGGTGCAGCGGCTGCTTGTGATGTTCGCCGGAGCGACTCGGCCCCGGTCGGTCCCGTATGCGCTGCGGCTTGTGTTCGATGAACCGGAGGCAGACGACGCGGACGCCTCGTAGCCAAACCATGCCGATGCCAGGGCGGGCAGTACGTAACTGCGCGGGCGCAACAACCAAGCGCGCGGGATGACCGGCCATGCGCTATCCCCGCTTCAACAGTTGCTCGTATGACCGCTTCGCGGCGAAGTAAACATGCAACCGAGTTTCCGCTCAGGGTCGCGAACGAACATCCATCCGCACCCTCAGCGCGCCCGCCGCGTCGGTCTGCCTTGGCCGCTGGACCCACTGCCGTGATGTCCGCAAAGAAGTCGAAGCTGCTGCTGCGCCGCCGGCGTCAGCGCCCGGCCGCGCCGGCGGATCAGCCCGACATCCCGTGTCACCCTGGGCTCTTCCAAAGGGATGCTGACCAGCAGCGGGTGATCGCGGCCTGAAAACGCCATCGACTGCAGGGCCGCCACGCCCAGACCGGTTTCGACGGGACCCGGCAGCGTCGTCACATGCTGGGCCTCGTACACCGCCTCCGGCCGGCCCGGCACGCCGGTCCGCGCCTGGTCCGGCAGCAGGCGGTTGCCGGAGGCTTCGCTGACGGTGATGAAACCGTGCTCGCCCAGATCACGCCTGCGCTGCGGAGCGTGGGTCACGCCACCGCTGCTTGAAACAGAGCACGCTCAGGGCGCGCTGGCTGGCGTCATGGGTCGCATCGGCATCGCCGGGTACGCCGGTGCGGGCGGCGCTGCAGGTGAAGCGGGTTGTGGTGCGGGCATGGCGGCTGGCGCAGGCATCGGTGGCGGCGCCGCAGGCACGCCGGCCGCCGTCGGCGGCAGAGCCGCCGGGTCCAGAACGACCTCACGGGTCACCAGCTCGCGCAGGATGCCACCGGCGGCGACGGAGCCGCTGACGGTGCCCTGGCCTTGAATGCGTGCCTCACAGTCGCGCTTGTCCGGCGGCGGCAGGGTGCCGCAACGGCGCAGCGCATTGGCCATCAGCTGGGTCGGGTTCTCGTCGGGTCTGGAAGGCTGGGTCTGGGCGAAGGCCGTGCTGGCCTCGCTCAGGCAGTTGGCCCGCTCGGTGTGGGTCGTGATCGTGCGGCAGCGCGCGGTGTCGCGCGCGTACCGGGCTTGCGGGCTGGTCGCGGCCGCCGACGCACCAAGGGCCGGCAACGGCATGGTCGTCAACACGACCGCACCGACCACCCCGGCCGCGGCGGCGCTCAGGGCTTGGATCATCAGCTTGTTCATGCGGCGCTCCAGTGGTTTCGGGAAGGCGGGCACGCGGCACGCCTTGAAAACCATGGTGCGGCGCCGAACCGCCTTCGGCCATCGGAGCGCCGGCAGTTCGGCCGTAGGACATACCTGACGCGGGCGAGCGGGTGGGCTCCTCCAGCGGGGACGAATGTCACGGCCCCGGAGGATTGCTCACCCGGCGAAGGCGGAAGATGGTGCCGGCGTCGTAGGCGCCGCCGCGGCTCGTGGTGCCGT
>JADMKA010000157.1 GCA_018780145.1 Vitreoscilla sp.
TGGAACGCCACCCGCTTCGTGCTGATGAACTGCGAAGGCCAGGACTGCGGCCTGATGGAGCACACCAAGGCCGATTGCGCCGAGGGTGGCAAGGCCCACGGCTACCTGCGCTTCAGTGCCGCCGACCGATGGATCACCGGCGAGCTGCAGCGCGTCGAGGCCGCGGTGGCCGAAGGCTTCGCCACCTACCGCCTGGACAACGTGGCCAACGCGATCTACCAGTTTGTCTGGGACGAGTACTGCGACTGGTACCTGGAGATTGCCAAGGTGCAGATCCAGGTCGGCGCCGACGCGCCGCAGCGCGAAGAAGGCCTGGCCGCCCAGAGGGCGACGCGCCGCACCCTGATCCGTACCCTGGAGACGGTGCTGCGCCTGCTGCACCCGGTGGCGCCCTTCATCACGGCCGAGTTGTGGGACACGGTGGCGGTGGTCGCTGGCCGGCGTCAGGCTGGGGACGCCGCCACGGTGGCCTCGGCCGCCTACCCGCAGCCCCAGCTCGAGAAGATCGACCCCGCCGCCGACGCCTGGATGACCCAGCTGAAAAGCATGGTCGGCGCCAGCCGCGGGCTGCGCAGCGAGATGGGCTTGTCGCCGGCCGATCGGGTGCCTCTGGTGGTGATCGGCGAAGGCGCGTTCTTTGCCACCGCCGCACCGGTGCTGAAGGCCCTGGCCAAACTGAGCGAGGTTCAGCTGCTCGACGACGAAGCAGCCTTTGCGGCGGCCACCGCGATGGCGCCGGTGGCCATCCAGGGCGCCGCCCGGCTGGCCCTGAAGGTCGAGATCGATGTGGCCGCCGAGCGTGCGCGAATTGGCAAAGAAATCAACCGCATCGAGGGCGAGGTCACCAAGGCCGAAGGCAAACTCGGCAACGAGAGTTTCGTGGCCCGTGCGCCCGAAGCCGTGGTGGCGCAGGAGCGCCAGCGCCTGGCGGATTTCGGCCGAACACTGGCCAGCCTGCGCGAGCAACTCGCCCGGCTGCCCGCCGCCTGAGCCCACCCGAATCCTATCGACAGGAAATCCATATGACGATCAACAAGGCGATCTTTCCAGTGGCCGGCCTCGGCACCCGCTTCCTGCCTGCCACCAAGGCGCAGCCCAAGGAGATGCTGCCGGTGGTCGACAAGCCGCTGATCCAGTACGCGGTGGAGGAGGCCTACGCCGCCGGCATCCGCCAGATGATCTTCGTGAACGGCCGCAACAAGCGCGCGATCCCCGACCACTTCGACACCGCGTACGAGCTGGAGGCCGAGCTGGAGGCCGCCGGCAAGACCGAGCTGCTCGAGCTCGTGCACTCGATCAAGCCGGACGACATGGAGTGCATCTACATCCGCCAGCCCAAGGCCCTGGGCCTGGGACATGCCGTGCTGTGCGCGCAGTGCGTGGTGGTCAACGAGCCCTTCGCCGTGCTGCTGGCAGACGACCTGATGGTGGGCACACCGCCCATCCTGAAGCAGATGGTCGAGCAGTTCGAGGAGTGGCACGCCTCCATCCTGGCGGTGCAGGAGGTGCCGGCCGAGCACACCCGCCGCTACGGCATCGTGGCCGGCACCTCGGTCACCGACCGCATGATGGACCTCACCCACATCGTCGAGAAGCCGGCCCCCGAGGCGGCGCCGTCACGCCTGGGTGTGGCGGGACGCTACATCCTCACGCCCGGCGTGTTCCGCGAGATCGCCAACCAGCCGCGTGGCGTGGGCGGCGAGATCCAGCTCACCGACGGCATCGCCGCGCTGATGCGCCGCGAGAAGGTCTTTGCTTACCGCTACCACGGCAAGCGCTACGACTGCGGCAGCAAGGAGGGCTTCCTGGAGGCCAACGTCGAGCTGGCACTGGCGCACCCGCAGCTGGGGCCGGGCTTCCGCGCCTACCTCAAGGCGATGGAGTTGTAGGCCGAGCCTATCTCCTGCGCAGGAAGTGGATGTACTCGGAATCCACCGACTGCTGCTCGACCAGTTCGTTGCCGGTCTGGCGGGCAAAGGCCTGGAAGTCTCGCATCGAGCCCGGGTCGGTCGCGACGACCTTGAGGATCTGGCCGCTCGCCATGTCCGCCAGGGCCTTCTTGGCCTTCAGGATGGGCAGCGGGCAGTTCAATCCGCGGGTGTCGAGTTCCTTGTGCGCTTGCATGCCATGTCCTAGGTCGGGTGGCCATTCTACGAAGCCGGGGCCTCGCGCCGGGGCCATTCGATGAATCGCGGCTCGATGCCCCGGCCACGCAGCCAGTCGGCCAGCGCATAGCCGGTGCCGGCCGGCCAGCACAGCGTGTCGCCGGGCTCGAAGAGCTTGTACTCGGCCAGTTCGGGCGAGAGGCGGATCTCGCCGCGCGCCACCACGTGGTAGGCGATGATCACCTGGTTCATGCGCTGGAAGTCGTAGACGCCGATCAGGTTGACCGCCTCGGCGACCAGCGAGGTCTCCTCGGCCACCTCGCGGGCAATGCCCTCCTGCGGCGTTTCTCCGGCCTCCATGAAGCCAGTGATCAGCGCGAACATCCGGCCCGACCACGCGGCGTTGCGCGCCAGCAGCAGCTGGCCGCCACGGTCCGCGCACTCGACCACTGCCGCCAGCACCGGCGTCGGGTTGTTCCAGTGGGTGAAGCCGCAGGCCGCGCAGCGCAGGCGCGACTTGACGCCGCCGTCTTCAGCGGCCTCTATCCAGGCCAGCGCGGTGGCGCACTGCGGGCAGAACCTGTAGTCGATCACGCCGGAAACACCCCGGTGGACAGGTAGCGGTCACCGCGGTCGCAGACGATGAAGACGATGGTGGCGTTCTCCACCACCCTGGCCACCTGCAAGGCCACGCAGCAGGCGCCGGCGGCCGAGATGCCGCCGAACAGGCCCTCCTCGGCCGCCAGGCGGCGCGCCATGTCCTCGGCGTCGGACTGGCTCACGTAGACCAGTTCGTCCACCGCCGTGGGGTCGTAGATTTTGGGCAAATAGGCCTCCGGCCACTTGCGGATGCCCGGGATGCGAGAGCCCTCGGAGGGTTGGGCGCCGATGATGCGAACCGCCGGGTTCTTCTCCTTCAGGAAGCGCGAGACCCCGGTGATGGTGCCGGTGGTGCCCATCGCGCTGACGAAGTGGGTCACCTGCCCTTCGGTGTCGTCCCAGATCTCGGGGCCGGTGGTCTCGTAGTGAATGCGCGGGTTGTCGGCGTTGGCAAACTGGTCGAGCACGCGGCCCTTGCCATCTCGCTGCATCTGCTCGGCCAGATCCCGGGCCAGCTCCATGCCGCCGGATTTGGGCGTGAGGATCAGCTCCGCACCGAAGGCCTTCATGGTCTGGGCTCGTTCGATCGACAGGTCCTCCGGCATGATCAGCAGCATGCGGTAGCCCTTGATCGCCGCGGCCATCGCCAGGGCGATGCCGGTGTTGCCGGAAGTGGCCTCGATCAGCGTGTCGCCCGGCTTGATCTCGCCGCGTGCCTCGGCCTGGCGGATCATGCTGATCGCCGGCCTGTCCTTCACCGAACCGGCTGGGTTGTTGCCCTCCAGCTTGCCCAGGATGACATTGCCGCGCGCGGCGATCTCGGCGCCGGGCAGGCGTTGCAGGCGCACCAGGGGCGTCCGCCCGATGGCGTCTTCGAGGGTCAGGTAGGTCGGCATGGCAGGGCGAAGGTCCAGACGCGAAGATTATCGCGTGCGGCCTTCGCCCTGCTGGCCAGGGCCTTCAGCTCACGGGGTGTTGATCCAGGTCTGCAGGTTGGCGTTCACCGATTCGGTGATGCGCGTGCCACTGTTGCGGCCCAGGCCGTCGGCGCCGTAGGCATGGATCGCGATGCCGCAATCTCCCTGGCAGCCACCGGGGCCGGTGCCATCGGCCTGCACCACCGGGGCGCCGCTCTGGCCACCGGCCGTGTCGACGAAGTAGCGCGTCTTGCGCGTCTCGGATGCCGCGACGCGCCCGGCGCCGCCCCACTGCGTGCTGCTCGGCTTGTCACCCGGGTAGCCGATGATCGCCACCGGCAGGTTGACCTGCGAGGCCGTCGTCCACCAGCGGCCCAGCCAGCCGGTGCTGTTGCCGATGGTGCAGTTCAGCTTGACCGACCCATAGTCGTACTGCTCGTTGTTGCTGACGGTCCAACCGCTCACCGAGTTCAGCCGCTTGGCCGAGCAGGAGCCCCAGGGCGACGAGGAGCCGTTGCGGCCGGGATAGAAGCGCACGTTGGTGGACCACACGCCGCCGCTGCCGCCGGAGTGAACGCAGTGGCCTGCGGTGGCCAGCGTGTCGGGGCCGATCAACCAGGCCGTGCAGGTGTAGTTGCTGCTGCCCTGCGTGAAGGTCAGCAGGCCGACAGCGCGGTACGGGTAGCCGGACTCCTGCGGGTAGATGCGAAAGCGCCGGTCGTCGTTGAGTACCGACTCCGGGTTGACCTCCTGGCCCTGCTTCGCCGAAGGCGGCATCTTGGGCTTGTAGGTGGCGGCGAACTCCGCCATCTCGTCGGCGCTCAGGCGCGAGGCCGGAAACTCGGCCAGCATGTCCATCGGAAGACCGGCCTTCCATTGGCCCTTGACACCCAACTGGGGCAAGGCCGGTGCCAGCAGCGATAGGGCGGGCGAGCCGTCGCTGCTGACCGAGGTGTGGCCGTCGGCGGCCAGGGCCGAGTGGGCTCCGCCCAGCAAGAAGGTGGCGGCGGCGCCGGCACCCAGGGCTTTGATGACAGTGGTCTGGATCGGGTTCATGACAGTTCCTCTCTGAACTTGTTTGGAATAAGCAGGGCGATGCTAGGAACCACGCCGGGGCGGGTCAATGCGCGGCGGCCTCGGCTTCCCTATGCTTAGGCTCGCACCCCCTCCGGGGCTAGGGGGGCTGTCAGGCCCCCCATGCCATAATCCGCCCCCGACGTGCCCTCGGAGCAGCCTTCACCGGCCGCCACTGCGGCGCACGAGCACACACTGGCCCGGGTGGCGAAATCGGTAGACGCAGGGGACTCAAAATCCCCCGCCGCAAGGTGTGCCGGTTCGAGTCCGGCCCCGGGCACCAGTGACCCTCTCCCTCACGTTCTCACACGACACCCCGCGACACGTCATGCCGCCGATGCCACCTGTCACCAAGGCGCTGATGCTGATCTGCACGGCGGTGTTCTGCGTCGACCAGCTGCTGCGTTCCTTCATCGCGCTGCCGATCTGGTTCGCGCTGTGGCCGGTTGCCTCGGGCCAGTTCTTCCCCTGGCAACCGGTGACCTACGCCTTCCTGCATGGCGACGTGCTTCACCTGTTCTTCAACATGCTGGGCATGTGGATGTTCGGTGCCGAACTGGAGCGCCTCTGGGGCCCGAGGCGGCTGCTGACCTTTCTGCTCGCCGCCGTGTTGTCGGCTGCGGCCTGCCAGCTGCTGGTGACCTGGCTCACGCACTCGTTCGTGCCCACCGTCGGAGCCTCCGGCGGCCTGTTCGGCCTGTTGCTGGCCTATGGCATGCTGTTCCCGAACCGCACCATCATGCCGCTGTTTCCCCCGATCCCGATGAAGGCGCGAACCTTCGTCGCAGTGTTCGGTGGCCTGGAGCTGCTGCAGGGTGTCTTCGGCCCGGCCGGGGTGGCCCACTTCGCCCACCTGGGCGGCATGCTGGGCGGCTGGCTGATGATCCGCTTCTGGCGCGGCCAGGCCCCGTTCCCCTCGCGCCGCCGCCGCTGACGCCGCCGCGCGCAAAGACCCTGCCTCTCAGTCGGCACGCGCATGGGCGCATGCTGGCCGTTGCCATGTGGCACGCGCTGGAGGTGGATCATGGGGCGCTGGCTTCGAGCTTCTGGTTGGCTCCGGGTGCTGACCCTGGCGGCAGGCTTGGGCGGCGCCTGGCCTGCCACCGCCGAGGAATCACTGTTCCCGCCGGGCACCGATGCGAGGCTCGTGGCCCGCGCCAGCGATGCCGTCGTCGGCCTGGTGTCGGTGGCGGTGGACAACGCGAATTCCAATGCCACGCTCGGGCCGGTGCGCCAGGGTTCGGGCGTCGTGATCGGCCCCAACGGCCTGGTGTTGACCATCGGCTACCTGATCCTCGAGGCCGATCGGGTGATGCTCTACACCGACGAGGGCCGCGAGGTGCCCGCAGCGGTGGTGGGCTACGACGTGGCCACCGGCTTCGGCCTGGTGAAGGCGTTGATCCCGCTGGATCTGCCGCCAGCCACCCTGGGCGACCCCTCCAGCATCGAGGACGACGAGACCTTGGTGGTCGTCTCCGGCGGCTCGGATGCCGGCCTGAGTGCCGCACGTCGAGTGGCCTGGCGCCCGTTCTCCGGCTACTGGGAGTACCACCTCGAGCAAGCCCTGTTCACCGCGCCGGCACGCTCTGACCACAGCGGCGCCGCGCTGTTCAACCTGCGCGGCGAGTTGCTCGGCGTGGGCTCGCTGTTTGTCAGCGATGCGCTGGGCCCGGGGAAGCCACCATTGCGCGGCAACATGTTCGTGCCGGTGAACCTGCTCAAGCCCATCCTCGGTGAACTGCTGAGCCAGGGCCGCTCGGCGCAAAGCCGGCGCGCCTGGATGGGCGTGAACTGCATGGACATCGACGGCGACATCCGCGTCGTTCGGGTCAGCCGCGGCAGCCCGGCCGAGGCCGCGGGCTTGCAGCCGGGCGACCAGATCCTGCGCCTGGACGGGCAGGCCGTGGGCAGCGTCGGCGAGCTCTGGCGCACGCTGTGGGCAGGCGGTGCCGCGGAGCGCGACGTGGCGCTGGATCTGCTGCGCGGCGGCCGCCCCCTGCGGCTGATGCTGCACACCGTGGACCGGCAGACGGCGATCAAGCAGCCCGAAGGCACTTGAGCGCCCGGTCGTTTGCTTGAGACCGTCAGCGCGGCAAGGCGTCGGCCACCGTCGGGTAGCGCAGCCGAACCCGCAGCTCGCGCTTCAGTCGCCGGTTGTCCAGCCGGCGGCTCTCGCCCAGGAAGCTGAGCTGCATCGGCGACATCACCGCCTCGGCCTGTGCCCGGCTGATGCGCGGTGGGCGGGGCAGGCCGCAGGCGTCGGCCACCGCATCGAAATGGTCGCCCATCTTCAGCTCACCGTCGTCGCTCACGTGGTAAGCCCGCTGTGGCGCGCCGCGGTGAAGCGCCGCCACGCAGGCCCGTGCCAGATCGTCGGCGTGGATGTGGTTGGTGTAGACATCGTCCTCGGCCACCAGCACGGGCGAACCGCGCCGCACCCGATCACGCGGGTCGCCGCCTTCGCGGTCCAGCGCGTAGATGCCGGGAATGCGCAACAGGCTGACCCGCCAGCCCAGCGCCAGGCCCGCCCAGCGCAGGCGCGATTCGGCATCGGCACGGCGCCACGCGCGCTCCGTGGCCGGCGCCACCGGGCGCGACTCGTCGAAGCGCGCGCCACCGCAGTCGCCGTAGACCCCGCTGGTGCTGGCGTAGACCAGGCAGCGCGGGCCGGGCCGGCGGGCCAGCGCACGCACCAGCGCCGCCGTGCGCGGGTCGGCCGGCCCCTGGCCCGGTGGCGGAGCGAGGTGCAGCACGGCGTCCGCCAGGCCGGCCAGCCGGCCCAGCGTGCGCGGGTCGTCCAGGTCACCGCGCAGTGGCACGGCACCGGCCTCGCGCAAGGCGTCGAAGGGTTCGACCGAGCGCGTCAACACCCGCACGCTCCAGGCCCTGCCCAGCAGGCGCAGCACGCGCCAGCCCACGTCACCGCAGCCGATGATGAGCAATCTGGGGCGTTTGAACCGGGCGGTCAGCAGGGGCATCGGGGGTGGGCGGGCACAATGCGGCAGGGGCGGCGAAGTGTACGTTTGCCACCCTCTCCTGCCGCCTTGCGGGCCTGTTGCCGACCGATCTCGCCATGACCTTCACCGTCACCCTCCAGCCCTCCAACCGCAGCTTCGACGTCGCCCGCGACGAGCCCATCCTCACGGCCGCCATCCGCGGTGGCATCGGCCTGCCCTATGGCTGCCGCGACGGTGCCTGCGGCAGCTGCAAGAGCCGCCTGCTGGAAGGCCGGGTGATCCATGGTGCACACCAGCAGAAGGCCTTGTCCGAGGCCGAGGAGGCCGCGGGCCTGATCCTGCCCTGCTGCGCCACGCCGCAGACCGATTGCGTGGTGGAGGCACGCGCGGTGCCAGGTGCCGGCGAGAACCCGATCCTGAAGATGCCCGGGCGCATTCTTTCCATCGAGCGGCCGGCGGCGGATGTCGCGGTCGTGCGGGTCCAGTTGCCCGCCAACCAGAGCTTCAAGTACCGCGCCGGGCAGTACGTGGAGTTCATCCTGCGCGATGGCGCGCGCCGCAGCTACTCGATGGCCAATGCGCCGCACAACCTGGGCACGCCGCCCGCCATCGAGCTGCACATCCGCCACATGCCCGGTGGCAAGTTCACCGACCATGTCTTCGGCGCGATGAAGGAGAAGGACATCGTCCGCATGGAGGGCCCGTTCGGCAGCTTCTTCCTGCGCGAGGACACCGACAAGCCGATGGTGCTGCTGGCGTCAGGCACCGGCTTCGCACCGGTCAAGGCGCTGATCGAGCGGCTGGAGGAAGCCGGCAGCACACGGCCGGCGGTGCTGTACTGGGGCTGCCGCAGCCGGGCAGATCTGTACCTGCACGCCTGGGCCGAAGCGGCCGCCGCGCGACTGCCCCATCTGCGCTACGTGCCGGTGCTCTCCGATGCCAAGCCGGAAGACGACTGGGCCGGCCGCACCGGCTTCGTCCACCAGGCGGTGATGGCCGACCTGCCGGATCTCTCCGGCCACCAGGTGTACGCCTGCGGCGTGCCGGTGATGGTGGAGTCGGCGCACCGCGATTTCGTGGCGCAGTGCGGCCTGCCGGACGACGAGTTCTATGCCGACAGCTTCACCTCCGAAGCCGACAAGCACTGACTCATTTCTTGGCCGGTGGCGGCGGGGCCGCGCCGGGCTTGGGCTGGTCGCCCAGCACGGTCTTCAACGGGCAGATCGAGAACGCCGGGCACTTCTGGCAGCCGGCCACGATGGCGATCGGGCACACGGTCATTTCGCGTCTCCTGGCCCCGGCGGGGCACGCCAGGCAGTGAACCACAGAGCCGGGCCGGACGCCCCTGCGGTTTACGCCAGCCCCACCTCGGCCCGGTAGCGCGCCGCCTCGGCCCCCAGCCAGTCGGCGAAAGCCATCAGCGCTGGCGACGCGGCCTTGTGCTCCGGGTAGAGCAGGTAGTAGCGCCGGTCGCTCAGAAAGGCGTGCTGCAGCACCTGCACCAGCCGGCCGCTGGCCAGCTCGTTGTCCACCAGCATGCGCGGCACCAGCGCCACGCCCAGGCCCTGCGCGGCCGCCTCGCTGAGCATCGAGAACAGCTCCATGCGCGCACCCGCCATGTCGTGCTCGACCTGCACGCCCAGCGACTCGAACCAGTGCCGCCAGGCGTACGGCCGGGTGCTGGCCTGCAGCAGTGGCAGCGCGGCCAGGGCCTCAGGGGTCCAGTCGACGCGGCCCTTCAGCAACGCCGGGCTGGCCACCGGGATCATCGGCTCGGGCATCAGCAGCCGGCCCTCGGTGCCTGGCCACAGGCCATCGCCGGCGTGCAGGGCCGCGTCGAGTGCCGTCTCGGCGAACAGGAACGGCCGCGTGCGCGGTGTGAAATGCACCGTGATGCCGGGGTGCAAGGCCTGGAAGCGCGCCAGGCGCGGCAACAGCCACTGGGTGGCAAAGGTCGGCACCACCGCCAGTTCGAGCGAACCGCCCTGACCGCCCTGCCCGGCCTGGGCCATCAGGTCCAGCGTGTCGCGCTCGACCTCGTCCAGCCGGGCCGCCACGCTGCGGCTGTAGCGCTGGCCGGCCTCGGTGAGGCCCACGCCGCGCTGGCTGCGGCGGAACAGCGCCACGCCCAGGAAGGCCTCCAGTGACGCGATCTGGCGGCACACCGCACTCTGCGTCACCGACAGCTCGGCAGCCGCCTTGGTGAAGCTCTGGTGGCGCGCGGCGGCCTCGAAGGCGGCCAGTGCGGCGGTGGACGGAAGCTTGCGGCGCATGCTCGGAGTTCTAAAGACGCACAAATGAGTGCGAAAAATGCGTTTGAAACCCGGTACTGACGATTCTATGATTCCGGGCTGGAACAACTGAGGACATTGCACCATGGCTTCTCGCGCCGCTTTCCACTGGGACGACCCCCTGCTTCTGGACCAGCAACTGACCGACGACGAGCGCCAGGTGCGTGACGCCGCCCATGCGTACAGCCAGGACCGCCTGGCCCCGCGCGTGCTGGAGGCCTTCCGCCACGAGAAGACCGACGCCGGCATCTTCCGCGAGATGGGCGAGCTGGGCCTGCTGGGCCCGACGATCCCCGAGCAGTACGGCGGCGCCGGCATGAACTACGTCTGCTACGGCCTGGTGGCGCGCGAGGTCGAGCGGGTGGATTCCGGCTACCGCTCGATGATGAGCGTGCAGTCCTCGCTGGTGATGGTGCCGATCCACGAGTTCGGCAACCAGGCCACCAAGCAGAAGTACCTGCCCAAGCTCGCCACCGGCGAATGGATCGGCTGCTTCGGCCTGACCGAACCGAACCACGGCTCCGACCCCGGCTCGATGGTCACCCGCGCCCGCAAGGTCGACGGCGGCTACAGCCTGACCGGCTCGAAGATGTGGATCACCAACAGCCCGATCGCCGACGTCTTCGTCGTCTGGGCCAAGGACGACGAAGGTCAGATCCGCGGCTTCGTGCTGGAAAAGGGCTGGAAGGGCCTCAGCGCCCCGGCCATCCACGGCAAGGTGGGCTTGCGCGCGTCGATCACCGGCGAGATCGTGATGGACGAGGTCTTCTGCCCGGAGGAGAACGCCTTCCCCGAGGTGCGTGGCCTGAAGGGCCCCTTCACCTGCCTGAACAGCGCCCGCTATGGCATCGCCTGGGGCGCGCTGGGTGCGGCCGAGTTCTGCTGGCACATGGCGCGCCAATACACGCTGGATCGCAAGCAGTTCGGCAAGCCGCTGGCCGCCAACCAGCTGGTGCAGAAGAAGCTGGCCGACATGCAGACCGAGATCACGATGGCCCTGCAGGGCTGCCTGCGCCTGGGCCGCATGAAGGACGAGGGCACGGCTGCCGTCGAGATCACCTCGATCATGAAGCGCAACAGCTGCGGCAAGAGCCTGGACATCGCCCGCACGGCGCGCGACATGCTGGGCGGCAACGGCATCTCGGACGAGTTCGGCGTGGCCCGCCACCTGGTCAACCTGGAAGTCGTGAACACCTACGAAGGCACGCACGACGTGCACGCGCTGATCCTCGGCCGCGCCATGACCGGCATCGCGGCATTCTGACCGTGGCCACCGGAGCGTTGCAGGGGCTGAAGGTCCTCGACCTGTCACGGGTGCTGGCGGGTCCCTGGGCCGGCCAGTTGCTGGGTGACCTGGGCGCGGACGTGGTCAAGGTCGAACGCCCCGGCCCGGGCGACGACACCCGCACCTGGGGGCCACCCTGGGTGAAGGACGAGACCGGCGCCGACAGCCGCCAGGCGGCCTACTTTCAATGCGCCAACCGCAACAAGCGGTCGGTGGCCATCGACATTGCCACGCCCGAGGGCCAGGCCCAGGTGCGTGCGCTGGCGGCCCGGGCCGACGTGGTGCTGGAGAACTTCAAGGTCGGTGGCCTGGCGGGCTATGGGCTGGACTACGCGAGCCTGGCAGCCGTCAACCCGAAGCTCGTCTACTGCTCGATCACCGGCTTCGGCCAGACCGGGCCCTACGCGCCACGCGCCGGCTACGATTTCCTGATCCAGGGCATGGGCGGCCTGATGAGCCTCACCGGCCGGTCGGACGCCGAGGAGGGCGCCGGGCCGCAGAAGGTGGGCGTGGCGCTGGTGGACGTGATGACCGGCCTGTATGCCACCATCGCCGTGCTGGCCGCCCTGAGCCACCGCGACCGCACCGGCGAGGGCCAGCACATCGACCTGGCCCTGCTCGACGTGCAGGTGGCCACGCTGGCCAACCAGGCCTCGAACTACCTCACCAGCGGCGTGGCCCCCAGGCGCATGGGCAACGCGCATCCGAACATCGTGCCCTACCAGGACTTCCCCACCGCCGACGGCGACATGATCCTGGCGATCGGCAACGACGGCCAGTTCGCACGCTTCTGCAGCGCGGCGGGCCACGCGGAGTGGGCAACGGACGAGCGCTTCGCCACCAACCCGGCTCGCGTCGCCAACCGCACCGTGCTGATCCCGCTGCTGCGCCAGGCCACGGTGATGAAGACCACCACCGAGTGGATCACCACGCTGGAATCCCTGGCCGTGCCCTGCGGCCCGATCAACCGACTGCCCGAGGTGTTCGACGACCCGCAGGTGATCGCCCGCGGACTGCGCATCGACGTGCCCCACCCGGCTTTCGGCAGCGTACCGCTGGTGGCCTGCCCGATCCGCCTGGCCGCAACGCCGGTGCAGTACCGCCGCGCGCCGCCCACCCTGGGCGAGCACACCGCCGAGGTGCTGTCCGAGTGGCTGGCGCCTGACCACCTGTTACCGACGTAAAGAAGTGACCTGCGGCATTGCCGAGGGCCCACGGTGATCGCAGAATCCGGCCGACACACCCGAACCCCCTGTGTTCGGCGGAGGCGTGATGGTCCACTCGGTGCACGGCAAGGCGTTGGCATGGCTGTTGATGTTGAGCGCCTGCGGCGGAGGCGGCGCACCGCAGAACCTGCCTGACAAACCGCCCAACATCGTGTTCATATTGGCCGACGACCTGGACGTCACCTCCGCCGCGCAGATGGTGCAGGTGAAAGCGCTGGTCACCCAGGCCGGCGCCCAGTTCCGGCAGCATCGCGTGAGCCTGTCTCTGTGCTGCCCGTCGCGCGTCACCGGGCTGCGGGGCCAGTTCGCGCACAACACCGGCATCTTCAAGAACGGCGCCCCGGACGGCGGCTTCCAGGCCACCTATTCCACCGGGCTGGAGAACTCCACCGCGGCCACCTGGCTGCGCGGCGCGGGCTACCGCACGGCCATGTTCGGCAAGTACCTCAACGGGTACCCGGACACCGCCCCGTCCGCCACCTACATCCCGCCGGGCTGGGACGAGTGGATCAGCCCGAACGGCGGCACGCCCTACAAGGGCTTCAACTACACGATGAACGAGAACGGCAGCACGGTGGCCTATGGCGACACCGCGCCGGCCTACATCACCGACGTGATCTCTGCCCGCACCACCGCTTTCATCCGGCGCGCCGTGGCCGATCACCCCAGCCAGCCGTTCTTCGCCTACGTTGCACCCTATGCGCCGCACTCGCCCGCCACGCCGGCGCCGCGCCACGCGAACACCTACCCGGGCGCACAGGCGCCGCGCACGGCATCGTTCGACGAGGCCGATGTCAGCGACAAGCCGAGCTGGGTGGCGGCGCTGCCGCGCCTCACGGCCACGCAGATCGACGACATCGACGCGCTGCACCGCAAGCGCCTGCAATCGCTGCTGGCGGTGGACGAGATGGTCAAGGCCATCGTCGACACCTTGCGCGACACCGGGCAACTGGAGAACACCTACCTCTTCTTCGCCTCCGACAACGGCTACCACGAAGGCCAGCACCGTTTCGAATCCGGCAAGAACACCGGCTACGAGGAGGACCTGATGGTGCCGCTGTCGGTCCGGGGCCCCGGCGTGCCCGCCGGGCTGGTCATCGACCGTTTCACCGCCAACGTGGATTACGCGCCCACCTTCGCCGAGATCGCCCGCATCGGCACGCCCAGCTGGGTCGATGGGCGATCGCTGCTCGGGCTGATGCAGGGCCAGTCGCCTGCCAGTTGGCGGCAGGTTCTGCTGCTGGAGCACAAGTCCGACATCGACGACGGCCTGCTGCGACGCGACGGCACCTGGGAGCCCGCCGATCCGTTCGACCTGAACAGTGGCACCGGTGACGCCATCACCGGCTTCTCGGGTTTGCGCACTGCGGATGGATACACCTACATCGAGTACGAGAACGGCGAGCGCGAGCTGTACGACAACCGCACTGACGCGGCACAACTGCGCAATGCCTACGCCACGGCGCCACCCGCGCTGCAAGCCCGGCTGACGGCCTGGCTGGCCAGCTTGAAGTCCGCTGCAGGCAGCGGCCTGCGCCAGGCCGAGCTGGCGGCCCCATGACAGGCTCATGACGGCGTCGCCGTCCACCGACAGCACTGGCCCCAGGCGGTAACCGGGCGTCACAACGCTTGGCAGCGTCGCTGCCGTCGGCAAGAATTTCTGATCGCCCATTGAAGTGGCGGTCAACAGCCAAATCACGAGGGAGTTTCATGCACCACCGCTTTCGCCGCGGCCTGTGGGCCGCTGTGCTTGGCCTGGCTTTGTCCGCGCCCGCCCTGGCCAAGGCGCCGAACATCGTCTTCATCCTGACCGACGACCTGGACACGGCCGCCGCCGCGCAGATGACCCAGGTCCGCTCGCTGATCACCAACCCGGGCACCAACTTCCGCCGCCACTACGTGAGCCTGTCGCTGTGCTGCCCGTCGCGCGTGACCGGGCTGCGTGGTCAGTTCGCGCACAACACCACCATCTTCACCAACGGCCTGCCCGACGGAGGCTTCGAGACCACCTACGCGCTCGGCCTGGAGGCCTCCACCGCAGCCACCTGGCTGAAGAACAGCGGCTACCGCACGGCGCTGTTCGGCAAGTACCTGAACGGCTACCCGGAAACGGCCCCCTCGGCCACCTACATCCCCCCGGGCTGGACCGAGTGGGTCAGCCCCAACGGCGGCACGCCGTACAAGGGCTTCGACTACTCGATGAACCAGAACGGGGCCACGGTGAACTACGGCGTCGCCGAGAGCGACTACATCACCGACGTGCTGTCCGCCAAGGCCACCGACTTCATCCGCCGCTCGGTGGACCAGTTCCCCAGCCAGCCCTTCTTCGCCTACATCGCCCCCTATGCGCCGCATTCGCCGGCCACCCCGGCGCCACGGCACGAGAAGTCGTTCAAGGGCCTCCAGGCGCCACGCACCTCGTCGTTCAACGAGAGTGACGTGAGCGACAAGCCCAGCTGGGTGCGCGCCCTGCCGCCACTGAACTCGACCCAGATCAAGGACATCGACAAGCTCTACCGCAGCCGGCGGCAATCGCTGCTGGCGGTGGACGAGATGGTGAAGGCCGTCGTCGACACCCTGCAGGCCAAGGGCCAGCTGGGCAACACCTACATCTTCTTCGCCTCGGACAACGGCTTCCACCAGGGCCAGCACCGCCTGGAGTCGGGCAAGAACACCGGCTTCGAAGAGGACCTGATCGTGCCGCTGATGGTGCGCGGGCCCGGCGTGCCGTCCGGCCGCAACATCGACCATCTGACCGCCAATGTCGACTATGCCGCCACCTTTGCCGAGATCGCCGGCGTGGCCACGCCCAGCTTCGTCGACGGCCGGTCGCTGATGCCCTTCCTGCGGGGCCAGGTCCCCAGCAGCTGGCGCCAGGCCCTGCTGCTGGAGCACAAGGCCGGCACCTCACCCCAGGCCTTCGAAGAGAACGGGCTGCGCGAGCCGCCCGACCCGTTCGACCGCATCCGCCCGGCGGGGCCGAGCATCGACGGCTTTCTTGGCCTGCGCCTCGCCGACGGCACCACCTACCTCGAGTACGACACCGGCGAGAAGGAGCTCTACAACAACGGCAGCGACTCCGCGCAACTTCGCAACAGCTACAACTCCGCCTCGTCGTTCACGAAGTCTCGGCTGGCGTCGTGGCTGGGCGCGCTGAAGAGCGCCGCTGGCAGCACCCTGCGCCAGGCCGAACTCGCGGCGCCCTGACCGCTGTCAGGGCCGCAATCAGGGCCTGGGGCTGGCTGGCGCCGGCCCGTCGCTGCCCAGTTCCACCGCATAGGCCAGGGCCAGGCGGCTGAACTTGATCGCGTGGTTCGCGGTGTTGCCCGACTTGTCCAGGGTGTCCTGCGCCGTGTGGATGTACGGGCTGTGCTGGCCCATCGGCGCCTCGAACGGGAACGAGGCGACGAAGCCGTTGTTCGTCCACGAGGCGTGGTCCGAGCAGGCATAGCCGCAGGCGCTGTCGTTGACGGTCAGCGTGGGCAGGTAAAACGCCGCCAGGCTCTTGACGAAGTTGTTCTGCGCGGCGTTGGTGTAGTCGGTGATCATCGTCACGTCGCTGACACCGCCCTGGTAGTTGGTCATGTCCAGTTGCAACGCGCCCACCACCTTCTTGCCCTGGGCCTTGTAGTCGGCAGCGATCGCTGCAGAGCCGCGAAGGCCCACCTCCTCGGCGGCATAGGCGATGAACTGCAGCGTGCGGCGCGGCTGGTAGCCGCTCGTCAGGAGCACGCGCGCCACCTCCTGCAGGCTGGCCACGCCGGAAGCGTCGTCATCGGCCCCGGGCGCGATGCTGTTTTCGCTGGTGAAGCCGATCGTCGAGTCCATGTGGCCGCCGATGACCACGATCTCCTTCGGCTTGGTCGTTCCCTTGATCGTCAGGATCACGGAGCGTTGTGGCCAGGCAGGGTGCTTGTAGGGCTTGACCGTGACGTCCGTGCGGCCCGCCGCGAGCTGCTTCCAGGTGTTCACCAGGCCGTCGCTGGCCGTCACGCCGCCTGTGGTGGTGTAGTAGCGGTTCTTGTACTCGGTGGACAGCTTGGTGATGGTCGACCGCACCTGGCTCTCCTGCAGCAGCGGCAGCAGCGCGTTCACCTGGGCGGCGTTGTCGATCACGTAGTTCGGCGGCGCCAGCGCCTGCTTCGGCGGGGAGATGAACCGCGCAATCGTGCGACGGCCCTCCTCGCGTGAGGCGTGTGCGATGTAGCCGCCGCAGCGGTTCAGCTTCTCGTGGACCTCGTGCGACAGGCGCGGCAACGCGTCTTCGTCGACGCGAAGCAGGTGGATCGTCTCGCTGCCCAGCGTGGTACCGGCCTTCGGCCCCGGCACGCGGATCGGCACCGTGCGCTGCTCGACCTGCTCCATGCGCGCACCCGCGGCTCGCAGCAACTGGTACGCGTCTTCTCCCATGGACACCCACACCAGCGGGCCGGCCTGCGCGGCGCCCACCAGGCCTGTCACCAAGGTGGCTGACACCCAGGCCCTGTGCGATAGATTCATGCTTGTCTCCTGATACTCGGGTTGGCGGATGGGAGGCACATTCCCGGGCTTCCCGCGTCGGCGACAATACTGGGTTTCCCCCACCACCTCATCCCCCTAGGACCATGAGTGCCTTCAACGAAGAGCGCGTGCTGAGCGTGCACCACTGGACCGACCGCCTGTTCAGCTTCACCACCACCCGCGACAGCTCGCTGCGCTTTTCGAACGGCCATTTCACTATGATCGGCCTGCGCGTCAACGGCAAGCCGCTGCTGCGTGCCTACTCGATCGTCAGCGCCAACTACGAGGAGCACCTGGAGTTCCTCAGCATCAAGGTGCCAGACGGCCCGCTCACCTCGCGCCTGCAGCACATCCAGGTGGGCGACAGCATCATCGTCGGCCGCAAGCCCACGGGCACCCTGCTGATCGACTACCTCGTGCCGGGCAAGCGCCTGTACATGCTCTCCACCGGCACCGGCATGGCACCCTTCCTGAGCATCGTGCGGGACCCGGAAACCTACGAGAAGTTCGAGCAGGTCATCCTGGTGCACGGCGTGCGCGAGGTCAACGAACTGGCCTACCACGACTACCTCACCCGTGACCTACCAGCGCACGAGTTCCTGGGCGACATGGTCAGCCGCCAATTGCTCTACTACCCGACCGTCACCCGCGAGCCCTACAAGCACCAGGGCCGGGTGACCACGGTGATCGAGAACGGCCAGCTCGCCCATGACCTGAACCTGCCCCCGCTCAATGCCGCGGAAGACCGGGTGATGATCTGCGGCAGCCCGGCGATGCTGCGCGACCTGAAGGGCATGATGGAAGCCCGCGGTCTGAAGGAGGGCAACACCTCCACGCCGGGCGACTACGTCATCGAGCGCGCGTTCGTCGACCAGTGAGGGCCGCGGCTGGCCGCCGCGTTACTTTACAAAGCGGACGCAGAGTGTCAGTGTGTGTCCGCGACCATTGGTGCAATCGACGCCAGCCTGGCGCCTCTTGCCCATGGTCCCGACGACACTCCGCCTCGCCCCCCTGCCCCTGATCCTGGCCACGCTGCTCAGCGCCTGTGCCAGCGTCTCCCCTCCCCCATCGGATCTGAGCGGCCCGCTCGCCGCCCGGGCCACGTCCGGCATCTGGCTCCACGGCGGAGGCACATTCATCGGCCAACGTGACCCCGCGTCGCTCGCGCGCTGGTGGGGGCAGTTCCACGAGCCCGAGCTCGACGCCCTCGTCGCACTGGCGCTGGAGCGCAACACCGAGCTGCGCAGCGCCCGCGCCACGCTGCGCCAGGCCCAGGCCGCGCGCGCCGCCACCGAGGCCGGAGCCCGGACGCAGGTGGGCAGCTCGGCGTCGGCCCAGCGCAGCGCCAGCCGGGACAGCGCCGGCAACCAGTTCCAACTGGGTTTCAGTGCCAGCTGGGAGCCGGATCTCAGCGGCGCGCAGGCTGCCGGCATCCAGGCCGCCGAGGCCGACGAGCAGGCCGCCCGGTCCGACCTCGACACCACGCGCATGAGCCTGACCGCCGAAGTCGGCCTGGCCTACGTGCAGTGGCGCGGCGCACAGGCCCGTGGCCGCATCACCCGGGACAGCCTGGCCAGCCTGGAGCAGACCCTGCTGCTGACACGCTGGCGGGCCCAGGCGGGCCTGGCCAGCGGGCTGGATGTCGAGCAGGCCCAACTCAGCACCGAGCAGACCCGCGCCAGCCTGCCGGCGCTGGCCACCGAGATCGCGCAGTACGAACACCAGCTCGCCCTGCTGACGGGCCGAGCCCCGGCCGAGCTGCGCGGCACGCTGGCCGCCGAGGCCCGCGTGCCGCAGGCGGACGCGGCCCTGGAGCGCCTCGCCGTGGGCCTGCCGGCCGATCTGCTGCGCCAGCGCCCCGACCTGCGTGCCGCCGAGGCCGCGTTGCAGGCGCAGTGGGCGCGCTGGCAACAGAGCCAACGTGCCGGCTGGCCCGGGCTGAGCCTCAGCGGATCCGTGGGCCTGCAGGCCCTCACGCTCGGCGGCCTGGGCAGCGGCGCGGCCGCGGTGGCGGCGCTCGCCGCCAGTGTGGATTGGTCGCTGTTCGACGGCGGCCAGCGCGCGTCCCTCACAGCCCAGCAGGCCGCCGCGCTGGACCGCAGCCGCGCGGTCTACGACGGCGCAGTGCTCACGGCGCTGAAGGACGTCGAGGACAGCCTTGTGGCGCTGCGAGGCACGCGCGAACGCAGCGCCTCGTTGCAGCAGGCCGCCAGCGCTGCCGCCAACGCCTTGCTGTGGCAGCGCCAGCGCCAGGCCGCCGGCCTGACCGACGTGGCCACGCTGCTGGAAGCCCAGCGCACCGAGCTCGGCACGCTGCTGAGCCTGCAAAGCACCCAGACCGACCTCTCGCTCAACCTGATCCGCGTCTACAAGGCGCTGGGGGGCGGCTGGTCGGTCGACGACCACGAAACCGCGAACGCCTCATGAACACGCCCACCGAGAAACCTTCTGCCCTCCCGGCATGGCTGCAGGGCGACGACCGCCCGCGCTGGCGCCGCCCCTCGACCTGGGCCGCCATCGCCCTCGTGGCCGTGCTGGTCGCCGCCGGCGTGGCCTGGCAGCGCAGCCAGCAGGAACAGGCCGCACCGCGTTACCTCACCGAAGCCATCACCCGGGGCGACCTGGCCATCACGGTCAGCGCCAATGGCACCCTGCAGCCGACCCGCACCGTCAGCATTGGCAGCGAACTCTCCGGCACGGTCGCCCAAGTGCTGGTCGACGTGAACGACAAGGTGAAGAAGGGCCAGGTGCTGGTGCAACTGGACACCGCCAAGCTCGGCGACCAGATCACCCGCTCGCAGGCCGCGCTGCAGAGCGCGCAGGCCGGCGTCGCACAGGCCCAGGTGGCCGTGAAGGAGGCGCGGCTGAGCCTGGCCCGCTTCGAGGAGGTGCACCGCCTGTCGGGCGGCAAGGTGCCCGCCGCCACCGAGATGGACACGGCCCGCGCCACGCTGGACAAGGCCCAGGCCGCCGAGGCCGCGGCCCGTGCCGGCGTCACCGAAGCCCAGGCCACGTTGAGCACCGACCGCACCAACCTCGGCAAGGCGTCGATCCGCTCGCCGATCGATGGCGTGATCCTGACCCGCGCGGTCGAACCCGGCAGCGCGGTCGCGGCCTCTCTGCAGGCGGTCACGCTGTTCACCTTGGCCGAGGATCTCGCGCGGATGAAGTTGTCGGTCAACGTCGACGAGGCCGATGTCGGCCAGGTGCAGCTCGGCCAGCGCGCCAGCTTCAGCGTCAGCGCCTGGCCGGGCCGCAAGTACCCGGCCACCATCACCCGGGTGGCCTATGGCTCCACCACCACCGACAACGTGGTCACCTACACCACCCAACTCGGGGTCGAGAACCCGGATCTGAGCCTGCGCCCGGGCATGACAGCCAGCGCCACCATTGCCGCCACCGAGCGGCGGGGCGTGCTGCTGGTGCCCAACACCGCGCTGAGCTTCGCGCCCACGTCGGCCGCCGTTGCGGGCGCGTCGGGCGGCAGCAGCATCGTCTCGCGCCTGATGCCGCGGCCGCCAGGTGCCGGCACGCCCAAACGCGCAGGCACCAGCAACCGGGGTGGCCCCCGGCAGATCTGGGTGCTGAAGGGCGGCCAACCCACGCCGATGCCCGTGACCGTGGGCCTGAGCAACGGCCGCGTCACCGAGGTGTCGGGCGAAGGCGTGGCCGAGGGCCTGGCCGTGATCACCGAGCAGCAGGCCGGGGCCGCCCCATGAGCGGTGACGAGGCCGTGCCGTTGATCCGGCTGCGCGGCGTGACCAAGACCTACGGCGAGGGCGCGATCGCCTTCCAAGCGCTCAAAGGCATCGACCTGGACATCACCGCCGGCGAGTTCGTCGCCATCATGGGCCCGAGCGGCTCGGGCAAATCCACCGCGATGAACCTGCTGGGCTGCCTGGACACGCCCTCCGCCGGCGAGTACCTGTTCGACGGCATCCACGTCGAGCGGCTCGGCCGCGACCCGCGCGCCCGCCTGCGCCGGCGCCACCTGGGCTTCGTTTTCCAGGGCTTCAACCTGCTGGCCCGCACCTCGGCGCTGGAGAACGTGGAGCTGCCGCTGCTTTACCGCGGCGACGCCAAGGCGGCACGGCACGAGGCCGCCCGCGCCGCGCTGGCCCAGGTGGGCCTGACGGGGTGGGAGGGCCACACGCCGGCCGAGCTGTCCGGTGGCCAGCAGCAGCGCGTGGCCATCGCCCGCGCCATCGTCACCCGCCCCACCGTCCTGCTGGCCGACGAGCCCACCGGCAACCTCGACAGCGCCCGCAGCATGGAGATCATGGAACTGCTGAAGGCCTTGAACGAGGACCACGGCATCACCGTGCTGATGGTCACCCACGAGCCCGACATGGCAGCCTTCGCGGCACGCATCGTGCACTTCCGCGACGGCCTGATCGAGCGCGACGAGTGGCTGCGTCGTCCGGCACCGGCCGAGGCCACCACATGCTGATCGGCAACACCGTCGCGCTCGCGCTGCGCGCCATCCACCGCAACCTGTTGCGCAGCTTTCTCACCGTGCTGGGCATCGTGATCGGCGTGGCCGCGGTCATCACCATGGTCACGCTGGGCCAGGGCGCCACCCGTGCGGTGCGCGACCAGATCAGCAGCCTGGGCAGCAACCTGCTGCAGGTGCGCCCGGGCCAGCGCCTGGGCCCCGGCCAGGGCAGTGCGGGGGCGCCGGCCTTCAAGGAGAGCGATGTCGAGGCCATCGCCTCGCAGATCGGCGGGCTGAAGGCGGTGGCACCGGAAGTTCGCAACGGCGTCACCGTGGTGGCGGACGGCCGCAACTGGGCCACCACGGTGACCGGCAGCACCAACGCGTACTTCATCACCGGCAACTGGAAGCTCGCCTCCGGCCGCGAGTTCAGCGACGACGAACTGGCCAGCGGCGCCGCCGTCTGCCTGCTGGGCAACACCGTGAAGCGCGAACTGTTCGGCGCCACGGCGGACCCGGTGGGCCGCCAGGTTCGCGTCAAGGCCTTCTCCTGCGAGGTGATCGGCACGCTGGCGCCCAAGGGCCAGGCCGCGATGGGGCAGGACCAGGACGACACCGTGCTGCTGCCGCTGCGCACCGCGCAACGCCGGGTCACCGGCTCGACCCGCGTCAACACGCTGCTGGTGTCGATGAAGGACGGCGCCGACACCGCCCAGGTCACCGCCTCGCTGGCCCGGTTGCTGCGCGAGCGCCGCAAGATCGCCGAAGGCAGCGACGACAACTTCAACGTGCTGGACACCGCGCAGATCGCCCAGACGCTGTCCGGCACCACGCAGCTCATGACCTCGCTGCTCGGCGCCGTCGCCGCGGTGAGCCTGCTGGTGGGCGGCATCGGCATCATGAACATCATGCTGGTCAGCGTGACCGAGCGCACCCGCGAGATCGGCGTGCGGCTGGCCATCGGTGCGCTGGAGCGCGACGTGCTGCTGCAGTTCCTGATCGAGGCGGTGGTGCTGTCGTCGCTGGGCGGGCTGGTGGGCATCGTGCTGGCCACCGGCGCGTCGATCGGCCTGTCGGCCCTGATGCAGGTGCCCTACCTGTTCAATCCCGGCATCAACCTGCTGGCGTTTGCCTTCTCGGCGGTCATCGGCGTGGTGTTCGGCTACTTCCCGGCGCGCAGCGCGGCACGGCTGGACCCGATCGAGGCCCTGCGCCACGAGTAGCTCAGCGGCTGGCCCGCCAGCCCTGCAGCCCGGCCCCGGCGAAGATGCCGGCCAGCGCCCACAGCAGCTCGACCTGGCCCGTGCCGAGGCCAGCGATGGCCGGGCCAGGGCAGACGCCACACAGGCCCCAGCCGATGCCAAAGATCGCGGCACCCACCAACGTGTCCCGGTCCATCACCGCCACGTGGTGGCCGAACTCGCCTCCCAGCAGCGGCCGCTTCAGCACCCGCGGGCCGAATCGGTAGGCCAGCAGCGTGACGGCGAGCGCACCGCCCATCACCAGCATCAGGCCGGCATCACGCCACTGCAGGAAGCTCAGCACCACCTCGGGCGAGACCATGGTCGACAACGCCAGGCCAAAGCCGAACAGCATGCCGCACACCAGCACCGCCACCACCTGTGAGGCACGCATGTTCAGCCCCCCTTCCAGGCCAGCACCGCCTGCGCCGTGGCGAAAGCCGTGGCCATGAAGGTCAGCACCGCCGCCAGCGAAGGCGCCTGCAGCGAGCCGAGGCCGCAGATTCCGTGGCCCGAAGTGCAGCCGTTCGACAACCTTGCCCCATAGCCCACCAGCAGGCCACCCACCAGCAGTTGCCAGACCGGCACGCCGGTCGACAAGCGCTGCCCCCCGCCGAACGACAGCCACCACAACGCGGCACCGCCGATCAGCCCGGCCGCATAGACCAGCCGCCAGACCCGGCCGCCGGTGAAGCGCTCCTGCTGGAAGTACGAGGCGCGGGATACGAACGACCAGGTCGAGCTGAACACCGTGCTCATGCCGCCGATGCGCCCGGTGAGCAGGAACAGCAGCGCCACGCCGCAGCCGATCAGCAGGCCGCCCGACAGATAGTGAATCCAGCCAAGGGGAAAGAGAGCACTTGCCATGACGCCGGAGTTTAGGGCCCGTGTAGAGTGATCTGGTCGATCCCACCGCCGCCCATGCGAACCCTGTTGTCCTGCGCCCTGCTGCTCCTGGCCACCGCATGCACGCACACGCCGAGCAGCGAGCGCCCCGGCACGGCCCGCGCCGGCGTGGCCGTGCTGCCCAAGCCCTTCGCGATCCCCGGCCTGGAGCGGCCGCGCACGGTGCGCCTGTACCTGCCGCCCAGCTATGCGCAGGGCGTGCGCCGCTACCCGGTGATCTACATGCACGACGCGCAGAACCTGTTCGACGAGGCCACCGCACCGTTTGGCGAATGGGGCGTCGATGAAACGCTGGACGAGATCGCGGCGCAGCAGGGTTTCGAGGCCATCGTGGTGGGCATCGACCACGGTGCTGCGCATCGCACCACCGAGTTGAACCCCTGGGACCACCCGCGCTTCGGCCGTGGCGAGGGCGTGGCCTACGCCGCCTTCATTGCCGAGGTGCTGCGGCCCTGGGTCGACAAGCACTACCGCACCCTCACCGGGCCCGAGCACACCGCGATCATCGGCAGCTCGCTGGGCGCCCTGCTGTCGGACTATGCGATCCATCGGTATCCGGCGGTGTTCGGCCGGGCCGCCGTGTTGTCGCCGGCCTACTGGGTGGCCGATCCGGCTGTCTATGCCCATGCCGAACGGCACCTGCTGCCGGCAGGCGCCAGGGTCTGGTTCTCGGTGGGCAGCCACGAAGGCGACAGCACGGTGCCAGACGTGGAGCGCATGCACCGGCTCATGGCCGCACAGCGGCCCGAGCCCGGTGCCATCGCCTACCGCCTGGTGCCCGGCGGCAAGCACCACGAGCCCGCCTGGCGCGCCGAGTTGCCACGGGTGCTGGCTTTTCTGTTCGCGCCCTCGGTCGCGCCGTGAGTCCCGACGGCCTGCCCCTGCTGCACGCGGACGAGTGGATCGTCGCCGTCGACAAGCCGTCCGGCATGCTGTCGGTGCCGGGCCGCGGCGCCGACAAGGCCGACTGCGCGGCGCGCCGCGTGCAGGCCGCCTTCCCGGATGCGCTGATCGTGCACCGGCTCGACATGGGCACCTCCGGCGTGCTGGTGTTCGGGCGCGGTGCGGTGGCGCAGCGCGCGCTGAGCGTGGCCTTCGCCGAGCGGCGGGCCGACAAGCGCTACATCGCCGTGGTGAGCGGCGCACCCGTCGAGGACAGTGGGCGCATCGACCTGCCCCTGGTGGCCGATTGGCCCAACCGGCCGCGCCAGCAGGTCGATGCCGAATCCGGCAAACCCTCCACCACGTTGTGGCAGGTGCTGTCGCGGGCTTCGGCCACCGCCCGCCTGGCGCTGGTGCCGTTGACCGGCCGCTCGCATCAGCTGCGCGTCCACCTGCAGGCCATCGGCCACCCCATCCTCGGCGACGAGCTGTACGCGCCACCCGAGGTGCTGGCGATGGCGCCGCGCCTGCTGCTGCACGCCGAGCGGCTGACCCTGCCGCACCCGGCCGATGGGCGGCCGCTCACCGTGGAGTCGCCGTGCCCGTTCTAGCCTCTCAGGCCGGCGGAGACGACGCCGACAGCAGCGGCGCACGCAGGCGCTGCGCGAAGCGCGCGGGCGCCACGTACTGCAACACCGCCTTCGCCCGCGCCAGCGGGCCCTCCGCCGGTGGCAGCGCGATCGCCAGGCCCCACACCGGGTACAGCCACTGGGTCTCGCCCTCGGGGCCGGTGAGGCGCTCCGCCGGCTCGCCAAAGCGTTGCTGCACGGTCGCGGCATCCAGCCGTGCCGAAGGCACGAAGGTCAAGGCGGACAGCGGTGCCGCCTGGGCTTGCTGAAGGTCCTCGGGCGACAAGCCGAAACGCTGCGCGCCGCCCTCGACAATTTCGCGGCGCGGCGAGCGTGCCCGGGCGGCCGCCAGCCAGGCCGCGTCGGCCTCGAACGACAGCACCAGCTTGCCCGTCACGAAACCGGCCCGGTAGCTTTCGACATAGGCTTCCAGCGCGGTGGACTGGCCTTGCGGCGCAGCGACCAGAGCCAGGCGCAGGTCGTCGGGAAACTGCTTCAGTACTTCGGCCACCGTGCTGTGGCCGAGCACCAGGCCGAAGACGCGGCTGCTGCCGTCGGCCGCAGGCTCGATCTGCCAGGGCATGCCCGTGGCCGGCTCGGCACCCGGCCCCTGCTGCAGGCCGCGAAGCAGCGGCCAGGCCAGGGCAAGGGCAAGCAGCAGCACGGTGAGCCCCAACGACAGCACGGGGGCGCTGAGCCACCACCGGCGGCGAGGCGAAGCGGAAGGGCTCGAAACATCGGGGTCGGTCATCGGAAGATTGTCACCTGCCGTTTCAACCAGCCTGCGCCAGCGTTATCCTGCCATCCCAACCCCAGAGCCTCACCCATGGCACCCTCGCACCTGACCATCATCACCGGCGCCTCGCGCGGCCTGGGTGCCGCGCTGGCCGCGCAACGCCTGCGCGAGGGCCACCAGGTGCTGGGGCTCTCGCGCGGATCCCAGCCCGCCCTGGTGGCTCTTGCGGCGACACAGCATGCCACCCTGGCGCAATGGTCGGTGGATCTGGCCAACCCGGCACCGGTGGCCGAGCGGCTGGCGGCCTGGTTGGACACGCTGCCTGGCCAGGCCGCAGCCGGTGCCACCTTGATCAACAACGCGGCGCTGGTGACCCGGCCCGGCCCTGTCTCCGAGACCGATCTGAACGAGATCGCACGGGCCCTGCGCGTGGGCCTCGAAGCGACCGTCGTGCTCACGGCAGCGTTCCTGCATGCCACGCGGGGCTGGGGTGGCCCGCGCAAGGTGCTGAACATCTCCTCGGGCCTGGGCCGCCGCGCGATGGCCGGCAGCGCGGTCTACTGCGCCGCCAAGGCCGGCGTCGACCATTTCAGCCGTGCCCTGGCGCTGGAGGAGGCTGCGCTGCCGAACGGTGCGCGGGTGGTGTCGCTGGCACCCGGGGTGATCGACACCGACATGCAGGTGCAACTGCGCAACGCCGATCCCGCGGCGTTCCCGGAATCCGAGCGTTTCATCCAGATGAAGGCCCAGGCGCAGCTCGATTCACCCGAAGCGGCGGCCATCAAGGTGCTGAGCTTCCTCGACCGGCCAGAGTTCGGCCAGGACCCGATCGGGGACGTTCGCTCCTTGTGAAGCCCTCCGAACAGTTCTCGATTGGCAAATTAATTTTCATTAGGCAAACTACGCGCCATCCCAAGGAGGACGCGTGCAAGCCGCCGAGAACGATCAAGAAGACAAGGGCCAGCGGGCCGTGCAATCCATCGAGGTCGGCGGGCGGCTGCTGCTGGCGCTGGCCCACAGCACCGCGCCGATGACCCTGAAGGACCTGGCAGCACAGGCCCGCCTCTCGGCCTCACGGGCCCACCCCTACCTGGTCAGCTTCGGCAAGCTTCGGCTGATCGAGCAGGACGCCGACACCGGCCGCTACGCGCTGGGCCCGGCCGCCTTGCAGCTGGGGCTGACCTGCCTGGCCCAGCTGGACCCGGTGCGGGCTGCCCTGCCCGTGGCCCAGGAATTGGCCGCCTCCACCGGCTATGCGGTGGCGCTGGCCGTATGGGGCAACTTCGGCCCGACCATCGTGCGCATGATCGACGCGCGCCAGCCCCTGCACGTGGCCATGCGGGCCGGCACGGTGATGTCCATCCTGGGCACCGCCACGGGCCGTGCCTTCGCCGCGGCCATGCCAGCCGAACGCATCGAGCAGGCCTTCGCCCAGGCGCTGGGGGATTCACCGGATTTCGCCACCGCACTGCTGCCGGACCAGGCCGACGCCTTGCGCGAGGCTCAGCGGGAGGTGCAGGAGCACGGCGTGGCACGGGCCCAGGGCCGGCCGATCCCGGGGGTGAACGCCTTCAGCGCGGCGGCCTATGACCATGAGGGCTCACCGGCCGTGGTGATCACCGCGCTGGGCCACCAGGACCACTTCCCGGTGGCCTGGGATTCGAGCGCGGCCGACGCGGTGCGCGCGGCGGCCGCCGAGATTTCCAGCCGCCTCGGCTGGCGCGGGGCCTTGGCTCAAGCCGGCGCGCCAAGAGCGGGGTCGTAGCGGGCGATCGTCAGGCCCTCGGTGTCGATCTCCGGATCGCGCCCGACCATCCAGTCCGCCAGCAGGCGGCCGGTGCCGGCGGCCATGGTCCAGCCCAGCGTGCCGTGGCCGGTGGCCAGCCACAGGTTGGGCAGGCGGGTCGGGCCGACCACGGGTGTGCCGTCCGGCGTCATCGGCCGCAGGCCGCACCAGAACTCGGCCTGGGCCACATCGCCGCCGCGCGGGAACAGATCGGTGACGACGAAATCCAGCGTGCGGCGGCGTGAGTCGTCCAGCCCCATGTCGAAGCCGGAGAGCTGCGCCGTGCCGCCCACGCGGATGCGGTCGCCCAAGCGGGTGACGGCGACCTTGTGGGTTTCGTCCATGATGGTGGATTCGGGCGCGTGCTCCGGCTCGGTGATGGGCACGGTGATCGAATAGCCCTTGACCGGATACACCGGCAGGCGCAGGCCCAGCGGCTTGAGCATGGCGGGCGAGTGGCTGCCCAGCGCCAGCAGGTACTGGTCGGCCCGGACCTCGCCGGTGCTGGTGGTGACGCCCGTGATGCGCGAACCGTCGTGGGCCAGCTGGCGGATCTGCACGCCGAAGCGGAACTGCACCCCCTGCGCGGCAGCCATCGCGGCCAGCGCATTGGTGAACTTGAAGCAATCGCCGGTTTCGTCGCCCGGCAGCCGCAGCGCCCCGACGAACTTGTGCTGCACCTCCTTCAGCGCCGGCTCGTGGGCCAGGTAGCCGCTGCGGTCCAGCAGCTCGTACGGCACGCCGTACTGCTGCAGGATCTCGATGTCCTTGGCGGTGCCGTCCAATTGCTTCTGGGTGCGAAACAACTGCAGCGTGCCCTGCATGCGCTCGTCGTAGCGGATGCCGGTGTCGGCGCGCAGCTGCTTCATGCAATCGCGGCTGTACTCGGCCAGGCGCACCATGCGCGCCTTGTTGATGCGGTAGCGCGCCTCGGTGCAGTTGGCCAGCGTGGCCAGGCCCCAGCGCCACATCGCCCAATCCAACATCGGCTTGATGACCAGCGGGCTGTGGTGCATCAGCAGCCACTTGACGGCCTTCACCGGCACCCCGGGCCCGGCCCATGGCGCCGAGTAGCCAGGCGACACCTCGCCGGCGTTTGCGAAACTGGTTTCGAGGGCCGGGCCGGGCTGACGCTCCAGCACGGTCACCTCGTGCCCGGCCCGGGCCAGGTAGTAGGCCGCGGTGGTGCCGATGACGCCGCTGCCGAGGATCGCGATCTTCATGGTGTCCTTTGCTCAGTACCGCTGCCGGGCAAATGGTGCCACAGTGGTCCTGCCGCCGCCGGCGTCTGGAGGACGCCTAAGATCGGGATACATATGATCTGGCCCACCCCATGAACGCACGCCCCCCAGGCGGCGGCCAGCAGCGCGAGGCCGACCTGGCGCGCACCATCGGTCTTGCCTTGGGCGGGATCGCCATCGGAGCTGCTCTGTTTCAGCACGGGATCAACTCCGTCTGGTGGCTGGGCCTGCTCGCACTGCACATGCTGGTGTGGCCACAGATCGCCCGCGCCCGGGTTGCCCGCAGCGCCTCGCCTGCTGCGGCCGAACTCGGCAACCTCCACATCGACGCCGCGCTGTGCGGTTGGTGGCTGCCGGCCATGGGCTTCAACCCACTCCCCGCAGCCCTGCTGGTCACGGCCTTGTCTGCCAACAACCTGGCTGTCGGCGGAGCCCGCCAATTGGGGTCGGGGCTGGCCGCGCTGGCAGCCGGCGCGGTACTGGGCTGTGCAACCTTCGGAATGGGCTTCGAGCCGCTGGTGACGCTCCCGACACTGCTGGCCTGCCTGCCGCTGCTGGTGGCCTGCCCCCTGTACATCGGCAGCATCCCCCAACGCCTGTCGCACCGTTTGCAGCTGCAGCAGCAGGTACTCGAACGATCCGAGCAACTTCATCGGACGACCCTCGACGCCATGCAGGCCGGCATCGTGCTCTACGACGCGCAGGACCGTCTGGTGATGTGCAACCGCGACTTCCGCGAGTTGTACGGCCCGATTTCCGCGACATTCGAGCCTGGGGTCAGCTTTGAGGCATTGCTCTGGCGTGCCGTGAACGCCGGGCTGATCCCTGAGGCAGAAGGAAGGGAGGCCGCCTGGGTGGCCGAGCGCCTGCAAGCGCATGTCGAGCCACACGCACCCGTGCTGCGTGAATTGCCAGGAGGGCAATGGCGCCGAATCGTCGAAAGACGCCTGCCAGACGGCAGCTTGCTGGCGTTCAGCACCGATGTGACCGAGTTGGTGATGCGCGAGCGCGAGCTGGAACGCATCGTTGGCGAGCGCGACGAATATGCACGGGCGGTCAAGGAGGCCAACGACCAACTGGCGCGCCTGTCCGAAACCGACGCGTTGACAGGCATTGCCAACCGGCGCCAGTTCGACCGCAGGTTGAGCGAGGAGATCCGTCGCGCTCAGCGCCACCAGACGCCACTGGCGCTGGTGATGATCGACGTGGATCATTTCAAGCGCTACAACGACCTGCACGGCCACCCGGCCGGAGACCGCTGCCTGAGAGAGATCGCCACCATACTGAGGCAATGCACCCAGCGCGCGGCCGACCTCGCCGCGCGCTATGGCGGCGAAGAATTTGCCCTGCTGTTGCCGCACACCGGCCTGGCGGAAGCCTATGCAATCGCCAAACGGTGTGCCGAAGCCGTGGCCAGGGCAGGCCTGCCACACGGCGACTCGCCCGACTCCGCCATCGTCACGCTCAGCATGGGCCTGTCCGTGGCGAGACCCGATCAGCCGCAGCATGACGCCGAGGCATTGCTGCACGAGGCCGACCACGCGCTGTACATGGCCAAGAAGGGCGGGCGAAACCGTATCGAGCCCTCGAGTGCCGGCGCGCCGGGCCTCATCCCAAGGGAGATGGCATGAAAGCTTACGTCGCCACCACCGGACTGGCGTTCGCCCTGCTCGTCATGGCGCATCTGGTGCGATTGGGACTGGAAGGTTCGCGGTTGTTGACCGAACCCGACTTTGTCATGGCGACCATCGTGCCTGCGGGCCTGAGCGTCTGGGCCTGGCGCCTGTTCAAACAATTCCGAGAGAAACGGTGAACAGGCTGCTCGGAGTCGACAACGCCCCGACTGCGGGGCGTTGTCTGGTGCCAGGGGCTTGGCACCTTGAGATGGTGGAGCCGGGGGGAATTGAACCCCCGTCCGCAAGCCATTGCCAGGTAGATCTACATGCTTAGCTGACTGATTTGAGTCTCACCCGCCCGGTCGCGCAGCAGCACGCTACCGGACTTGCCAGCCACTTGATCTTGTTCCCTGGTGAGTGGCCCACCGGGAAACCAGCCAATGTGAATGACCTCTCAGCTTCCGACCTTGCGGTCTTCAACCCGGCCCATTGGCCAACCGTTGAGAGGCTCACCGGTGTTAAGCGGCGAGGGCGTACGAAGTATCGTTCGCAGTTACTTTGTTTCCAGTGGTTTTACGAGCGAACTGGTGCTCGGCATGCCCTTTCCCAACTCCGCACCCACGTCGAAACCAGGTCGGCCCCAGGAAGCAGGTAGTTTAGGCCAGTTCCAGCCAGTTCAAGAGCTGATCGGGCCTTTCGATGATGGCGTCGGCACCCCAGGCCTCGATGGCCTCGCCTTCGCCCAGGTAGCCCCAGGCCACGGCGATGGTGGCCATGCCGGCTGCCCGGCCGGCCTGCACATCCCGCAGGTCGTCGCCCACATAGAGGCATTCTTCAGGGGCGCAACCCACGCGGCGCGCGGCCTCCCACAGCGGCTCGGGGTGCGGCTTGGCGTGGGCGGTGGTGTCGCCGCACACCAGCGTGTCGCTGAGTGCCATCAGGCCCAGGCCCTGCACCACCGGCAGCGCGAAGCGGCTGGCCTTGTTGGTGACGATGCCCCAGGCCAGGCCCGCTTCGCGGATGGATGCCAGCAGTTCCGATACGCCCTCGAAGACGCGTGTGCGCTCCAACATCGCCATCTCGTAGCGCAACAGGAACGCATCACGCAGCGGCTCGAACTCGGCCTGGCCTGGGGCGACGCCAAAGGCGCGGCCGATCATGCCGCGCGCCCCAGCCCCCACCATCGGGCGCAGTTGCTCGTAGGGCAAGGCAGGGAGGCCATGATCGGCACGCAGGGCGTTGGCCGCGCCCGCGAGATCGGGTGCGCTGTCGATCAACGTGCCATCCAGATCGAACAGCACCGCGCGGGGTCGGCGCCGGCTCACGCGGGGCGCTGGCATGCCACCAGGTAGTTCACATTCGTGTTGGCAGAGAGCCAGTAGCGCTTCGTCAACGGGTTGTATTCCATGCCCTTGAAGTGCTCCACCTCCAGCCCGGCCTCACGCGCGAAGCGTGCCAGTTCACTGGGGCGGATGAAGCGCGCGTACTCGTGCGTGCCCTTGGGCAGCAGGCCCAACACATGCTCGGCGCCGACGATGGCGAAGAGAAACGCCTTCGGGTTGCGGTTGAGCGTGGAGAAGAACACCCAGCCACCGGGCTTCACCAGTTGCGCACACGCCCGCACCACCGAGGCAGGCTCGGGCACGTGCTCGAGCATCTCCATGCAGGTCACGGTGTCGAAACTGCCCGGCCGCTCGGCGGCCAGTTGCTCGACGGCGACCTCGCGGTAGTCCAGGCCCTCGACCTCTGACTCCATGGCGTGGAGTTGCGCCACCTTCAGAGGCTTGGTCGACAGATCGATTCCCAGCACGCGCGCGCCGCGGCGTGCCATGGATTCGGCCAGGATGCCGCCGCCGCAACCCACATCCAGCACGGCGGTGCCCTTCAGCGTGGCAAGGCTGGCGATCCAGTCGAGCCGCAGAGGGTTGATCTGGTGCAGCGGCCGGAACTCGCCATCCGGATCCCACCAGCGGTGGGCCAGATCGCCGAATTTGGCAAGCTCCAGGGGGTCTGCATTCAGGGTGGTTGAACTCATGACGCCATGGTAATCAATGGAAGGAAAATCGTCGGGCCAAAACAAAAACCCCGCCGAAGCGGGGTTTTCAGAAGCATCGGAGAACCGATTACTTCGTGGCGCGGGTACCGACGACCTCGATTTCGACGCGGCGATTCTTCGCCTTGCCTTCCTTGGTCTTGTTGTCGGCCACGGGCTGCTTTTCGCCCTTGCCTTCGGTGTACACGCGGTTCTTCTCGATGCCCTTCTCGACCAGATAGGCCTTGACGGCTTCGGAGCGGCGCACCGACAGCTTCTGGTTGTAGGCATCGGAGCCGTCGCTGTCGGTGTGGCCGACGGCGATGATGACTTCCAGGTTCACACCCTTGGTCTTGCTCACGAGGTCATCCAGCTTGGCCTTGGCTTCAGGCTTCAGCACCGACTTGTCGACGTCGAAGAAGGCGTCGGCAGCGTAGGTGACCTTCTCGCTCACCGGAGCAGGCTTCGGAGGAGCCGGCGGCGGGGGCGGGGGCGGGGGCGCCACGGCAGGAGCCGGGGCAGGTGCCGGAGCGGGCGGCGGCGGCGGCTTGATCGCGCCATCGCAGTTCTCGGCGGCGGTGGCCGGCGTCCAGTTGGCGTCACGCCAGCAGAGTTCGCTGGTGCCGTTCTTCCACACTTGGCCATCCGCGTTGCGCCAGTTGTCAATCGACTTCTGGGCAAACGCGCTCGACATCGGCGCGGCAAGCGCAGCCGATGCAAAGAGCATCGCCACCTTGTTCAATTTCTTCATGATTCTCCTCTCAAGGAAAGCCGCAGTTGCCTGCGTTACGTCCAAATCGGAAGCAAGATAACCTGGCAAACGCCCGGTTGGCGCGAGCGCTTACCACCGACGACTCATTGTGCCATAGGGTGTCGGATGGCCTGTATTTTGGGCCGGTGCTCGTGGCCAGGTGTGCGCCATGTTGCTGCGCCACCACAAGCGCGCCCCCTTAGAATCCCATTTTTGCGCAGACCAGCGCACGTCTTGTGCGCCGGCTGGCCTTGTTCGGCCTCGCCCGCCTCGCCTGATGACCCAATTCGCCAAGGAAACCCTGCCCATCAGCCTCGAAGAGGAGATGCGGCGCTCATACCTCGACTACGCGATGAGCGTGATCGTCGGGCGGGCCCTGCCCGACGCGCGAGACGGCCTCAAGCCGGTGCACCGGCGCGTGCTCTTCGCCATGCACGAGTTGAACAACGACTGGAACCGGCCCTACAAGAAGTCGGCCCGTATCGTCGGCGACGTGATCGGCAAGTACCACCCGCACGGCGACACGGCGGTGTACGACACCATCGTCCGCATGGCCCAGGATTTCTCGCTGCGCCACATGCTGGTCGACGGCCAGGGCAATTTCGGCTCGGTGGATGGCGACAACGCCGCCGCCATGCGCTACACCGAAATCCGGCTGTCGAAGATCGCCCACGAGATGCTGGCCGACATCGACAAGGAGACGGTGGACTTCGGCCCCAACTACGACGGCTCCGAGAAAGAGCCGTTGGTGCTGCCGGCGCGCCTGCCCAACCTGCTGATCAACGGCGCGGCCGGCATCGCAGTGGGCATGGCCACCAACATCCCGCCGCACAACCTGAACGAGGTGGTGGACGCCTGCCTGCACCTGCTGAAGGCGCCCGAGGCCACCATCGAAGAGCTGATGGAGATCATCCCGGCACCGGATTTCCCGACCGCCGGCATCATCTACGGCGTCAACGGGGTACGCGAGGGTTACCGCACGGGCCGCGGCAAGGTGATCATGCGCGCCAAGGTGCACTTCGAGGACATCGACCGTGGCGCGCGCCAGTCGATCATCGTCGACGAGATCCCCTACCAGGTGAACAAGAAGACCCTGCTCGAGCGGATTGCCGAGCTGGTCCACGAGAAGAAGATCGACGGCATCAGCCACATCCAGGACGAATCGGACAAGTCCGGCATGCGGGTGGTGATCGAGTTGAAGCGCGGTGAGGTGCCCGAGGTGGTGCTGAACAACCTGTACAAGCAGACGCAGCTGCAGGACACCTTCGGCATCAACATGGTCGCCCTGATCGATGGGCAACCGAAGCTGTGCAACATCAAGCAGCTGCTCGAGATCTTCCTCGAGCACCGTCGCGAGGTGGTCACCCGCCGCACGGTCTATGAGCTGCGCCGGGCGCGCGAGCGCGGCCACGTGCTCGAGGGCCTGGCCGTGGCGCTGGCCAACATCGACGAGTTCATCACCATCATCAAGAACTCGCCGACGCCGCCGATGGCCAAGTCGGCCCTGATGGCCAAGAGCTGGGATTCGTCGCTGGTGCGCGAGATGCTCTCGCGTGCCGAGGCGGATACCCCCGGGGGCCGCGAGGCCTACCGCCCGGAGGGCCTGCCGGTCAACTACGGCATGCAGCCGGACGGCCTCTACCGCCTGTCGGACGACCAGGCCGGCGAGATCCTGCAGATGCGCCTGCAGCGCCTGACCGGGCTGGAGCAGGACAAGATCATCGGCGAGTACAAGGAGGTGATGTCCGTCATCGCCGACCTGCTGGACATCCTCGCCAAACCGGCCCGTGTGACGGCCATCATCAGCGACGAGCTTGGTGCCCTGCGCCAGGAGTTCGGCCAGACCAAGCTCGGCGCTCGCCGTTCGGTGGTCGAGCACAACGTGCAGGAGCTCGGCACCGAGGACCTGATCACGCCGACCGACATGGTCGTCACGCTCAGCCACACCGGCTACATCAAGAGCCAGCCCCTCACCGAGTACCGCGCCCAGAAGCGCGGCGGCCGCGGCAAGCAGGCCACGGCGACGAAGGAAGACGACTGGGTCGACCAGCTCTTCATCGCCAACACCCACGACTGGATCCTGTGCTTCTCCAACCGCGGCCGCGTCTACTGGCTGAAGGTCTGGGAGGTGCCGCAGGGCGGCCGTGCGAGCCGCGGCAAGCCGATCGTCAACATGTTCCCGCTGCAGCCGGACGAGAAGATCACGGTCGTGCTGCCGCTGACCGGCGAGTTCCGCAGCTTCCCTGCCGACCACACCATCTTCATGTGCACGGCGCTGGGCACCGTCAAGAAGACGGCGCTCGACGAGTTCAGCAACCCACGCAAGGCCGGCATCATCGCGGTCGACCTGGACCAGGGCGATCACCTGATCGGCGCCGCGCTGACCGATGGCCAGCACGACGTGATGCTGTTCAGTGACGGCGGCAAGGCGGTGCGCTTCGCCGAGGACGAGGTCCGCCCGCTCGGCCGCCAGGCCCGTGGCGTGCGCGGCATGATGCTGGAGGACGGCCAGACCGTCATTGCCATGCTGGTGGCCGAGGACGAGACGCAGAGCGTGCTCACCGCCACCCAGAACGGCTACGGCAAGCGCACCTCCATCGTCGAGTACACCCGCCACGGCCGTGGCACCAAGGGCATGATCGCCATCCAGCAGAGCGAGCGCAACGGCAAGGTGGTGGCCGCCACGCTGGTGCGCCCGAACGACGAGATCATGCTCATCACCGACAAGGGTGTGCTGGTGCGCACCCGTGTCAGCGAGATCCGCGAACTCGGCCGCGCCACGCAGGGCGTCACGCTCATCGCGCTGGACGACGGCGCCACCCTTTCCGGCCTGCAACGCATCGTCGAGAACGACGCGCAAGCCGATTCCGACACCGACGCCGATGGCGCCGCCCCCACCGAGGACAACGTTTGAAACACGCTTTGCCGATGAATCGCTTCCTCCCTTGGCTGGCTGCGGCTGCCCTGTCACTGTGCGCGGCGGGCGCCAGTGCCCAGACCAAGGCCGAGCTCGCCGCCCGGATCGTGAAGCTGCAACAGCCCGACATCGATTCGATGGCCCGCGGCATCGCTGGCGACACCGCCCAGCGCGTTCTGCAGGCGGCTGGCCAGGCGCTGCAGAACGTGCCGCCCGAAAAACGCGAGGCGCTGGGCAAGCAGATCCAGGCCGACGTGAAGGCCTTCTACGACGACATCTCGGTCAACCTGCGTGACAGCGCCTCGCGCCAGGCACCAACCACCATCGGCCCGATGCTCGAGGAGCGCCTGAGCGAAGACGAGCTGAAGCAAGTGGCCGCCTGGCTGGAATCCTCAGCCGCCAAGAAATTCCTGCAGATGGGCGGCGACATGCAGACCCAGATGTCGCGCAAGCTGGTCGAAGACACGCGGGCCTCGATCGAGCCCAAGATGAAGGCCCTGGAACAAACGCTGCAGAAGCGCTTTTCCGCAGCGGCGGCGGCGGCTGGCAGCGCCCCGGCTGCCAGCGCACCAGCCAAGCCCGCATCTGCCCCTGCCGCCAAGGCCCCGGCGAAGAAGTAGGTTGCCCGGCGGTGAACATGCGCCCCTACAACTTCTCGGCCGGCCCGGCGGCGCTGCCGGAGCCCGTGCTGCGCCAGGCCGCCGAGGAAATGCTCGACTGGCATGGCTGCGGCATGGGCGTCATGGAGATGAGCCACCGCGGCAAGGAGTTCATCAGCATCTGCGAGGACGCCGAGCACACGCTGCGCGAGCTGCTGGCGGTGCCATCGAACGTGCGCATCCTGTTCATGCAGGGCGGCGGCCTGGGCGAGAACGCCATCGTGCCGATGAACCTCTCGCGTGGCGGCGCGGTCGACGTGGTCGTCACCGGCTCCTGGAGCCAGAAGTCGCTGAAGGAAGCCGGCCGCTACGCCGACGCGCGCGCTGCGGCCAGCAACGAGGCCTCCGGCCACACCGAGCTGCCCGCCCCAGCCACCTGGGCGCTGCGCGACGAAGCCGCCTACGTGCATGTCTGCTCGAACGAGACCATCCACGGTGTCGAGATGCACACCCTGCCCGATCTGGCCGCGCTGGGCAGCCGGGCGCCGCTGGTGGTCGATTGCTCCTCGCACATCCTGTCGCGCCCCATCGACTGGTCGCGCGTGGGCCTGGCCTTCGCCGGCGCGCAGAAGAACATCGGCCCGGCCGGGCTGACCCTGGTCTTCGTGCGCGACGACCTGCTCGGCCACGCCCTGCCGATCTGCCCCTCGGCGTTCGACTATTCGGTCGTGGCCGCCAACGGCTCGATGTACAACACCCCGCCCACCTACGGCATCTACATGGCCGGCCTGGTGTTCCACTGGGTGAAGGCCCAGGGCGGTGTGGCCGAGATGGACCGCCGTGCCGCCGAAAAAGCCGCCCTGCTGTACGGCTACCTGGACGACAACGGCGGCTTCTACCGCAACCCAGTGGCGCCCGGCGCGCGCTCGCGGATGAACGTGCCTTTCTTCCTCGCCGACGAGCGCCTGAACGAGGCGTTCCTTACCGGCGCCCGCGAGGCCGGGCTGCTCCAGTTGAAGGGCCACAAATCGGTCGGCGGCATGCGTGCCTCGATCTACAACGCCATGCCGCTGTCCGGTGTGCAGGCGCTCGTGAACCACCTGCAGGATTTCGCCCGCCGCCATGGCTGACACGCCTTCCTCACCGCCTGCCGAGATCCAGCCCGAACTGCTGGCCCTGCGGCAACAGATCGATTCGCTCGACCGCGACCTGCTGTCCCTGCTGAACCGCCGAGCCGGCCTGGCGCTGGCGGTGGGTGAGTTGAAGAAGAAGGAAGGCTCGGTGGTCTTCCGGCCCGAGCGCGAGGCCCAGGTGATCGACGGCCTGAAGGCGGCCAACCCCGGCCCGCTGCTGGCGGAAAACGTCGCGCCGATCTGGCGCGAGATCATGTCGGCCTGCCGTGCACTGGAGACGCCGACCCGCGTGGCCTACCTGGGCCCTGCCGGCACCTTCAGCGAGGAGGCGGCGCTGGGTTTCTTCGGCTCGTCGATCGTTCGCGTGCCGTGTGCCAGCATCGACGAGGTCTTCCAGATGACCGCCGCCGGGGCCGCGGATTTCGGCGTGGTCCCGGTGGAGAACTCCAACGAGGGCGTGGTCGCGCGCTCGCTGGACATCCTGCTGACCACGCCGCTGTTCATCATCGGCGAGACCAGCCTGTTCGTACGGCAGAACCTGCTGCGCAGGGAGAACCACCTGCAAGGTGTCGAGGTGGTGTGCGCGCACCCGCAGGCGCTGGCGCAATGCCATGCTTGGCTGTCCAACCACCTGCCGCTGGCCGAGCGCCGCCCGGTGTCCAGCAACGCCGAGGGTGCGCGCCAGGCGGGCCAGGACCCGAAGATGGCCGCCATTGCCAGCGTGCGTGCCGGCAGCGAGTACGGCCTGCACGTGGTGGCACCGGCGATCCAGGACGACCCGCACAACCGCACCCGCTTCGCGATCGTCACCGACCCGCACCGCCACCCGGCCCCCAAGGCCTCGGGCCACGATTGCACCAGCCTGATCGTCTCGGTCACCAACCGCCCCGGGGCCCTGCACGACATGCTCGTGCCGCTGAAGAAGCACGGCGTGTCGATGACCCGTTTCGAATCCCGCCCGGCCCGCTCCGGCCAGTGGGAGTACTACTTCTACATCGACCTGCAGGGCCACCCGGATGAGCCGCAGGTCGATGCCGCGCTGAAGGAACTGCGCGACGTCTGTGCCTTCTTCAAGGTGCTGGGCACCTACCCGCTGGACGTGCACTGATGTTCAACCAACTCGGCCTGATCGGCTGTGGCTTGATGGGCGGCTCCTTCGCCCTGGCCTTGAAGCAGGCCGGCCTGGTGCAGCGAGTGATCGGCTACAGCAAGTCGCCCTCCACCACCGAGCGCGCGCGCCAGCTGGGCGTGATCGACCAGGTCGCCGAGTCGGCGCTGCTGGCCGTCTCGGGTTCGGACATAGTACTGCTGGCGGTGCCGGTGGCCGCCACCGACACCACCTTCCGGGCCATCCGCCACCTGGTGAACCCGAACGTGCTGTTCATGGACGTGGGCAGCACCAAGCGCGACGTGGTGGACGCCGCCCGGCGTGTGCTGAAGGAGCGGGCGAGCGCCTTTGTGCCGGCCCACCCGATCACCGGGAAAGAGCTTGCCGGCGTGCAGCACGCCGACGCCGATCTCTACAAGGACCGCCAGGTCATCCTGACGCCGATCGCGCAGACGGCGCCGGAGCTGGTCGAGAAGGCCCACGCCGTCTGGGCGGCGCTGGGCGCGCACACCCGTGTCATGACACCCGAGGCGCACGACGCCGCCTTCGCCGCCGTCAGCCACCTGCCGCACCTGCTGGCCTACGCCTACTTCACCAGCATCCTGCAGCAGAAGGAGAGCGAGGAGTTCCTGTCGCTCGCCGGACCGGGCTTCAGGGATTTCACCCGCATCGCCGCGAGCGACCCGGCCATCTGGCGCGACATCCTGATCGCCAACCGCGAAGAGATCCTCAAGCAGTCCGAGCGTTTCCGCGGCGCGTTGGGCGTGCTGGAACAGGTGCTGCGAGACTGCCAGGGCGAGGCGCTCGAAGCCCTGGTCAACGGCGTCTCGCAGACCCGCAGCCACTGGCGCATGGGCGCCGGCCGTCCCGTCAAGAAATAGGCACTCTGCCCCGGCCGAGGGCCGCAGCACACCATGTACTCCACGGCCTTCCTCGATCTGCCCCCCCTCGTCCGCGCCGGTGGCACGGTGCGCCTGCCCGGATCCAAGAGCATCTCCAACCGCGTGCTGCTGCTCGCCGGCCTGGCCGAGGGAACGACTGCCGTGCACGATCTGCTGGATTCGGACGACACGCGCGTGATGCTGGATGCCCTGCAGGCACTGGGCTGCACGCTGCGCCGCGATGGCGCCGTGTTGCATGTCACCGGCCTGGGCGGCCAGTTGGCCACCCGCGAGGCCAGGCTGTTCCTAGGCAACGCCGGCACCGCGATGCGGCCGCTCACCGCCGCGCTGGCGGTGCTGGCGGCCACGCAGGGTGGCTGCTTCGAGCTGTCCGGCGTGCCGCGCATGCACGAGCGGCCGATCGGCGACCTGGTCGACGCGCTGCGCCAGCTCGGCTGCCCGGTGGAAGACCTGGGCCAGCCCGGCTACCCGCCCCTGCGGGTCGGCACGGGCACCCCGGTCGCGCTGAACCTCGATGCCCCGATCCGGGTGCGCGGCGATGTCTCGAGCCAATTCCTCACCGCCCTGCTGCTGGCGCTGCCGCTGGTGACCACCGCGCAGGACGTGGTGATCGAGGTCGACGGCGAGCTGATCTCCAAGCCCTACATCGACATCACGCTGCGCCTGCTGGCGCGCTTCGGCATCGAAGTGCAGCGGGACGGCTACCAGCGTTTCGTGCTGCCGCGCGGCTCGGCCTACCGCAGCCCCGGATCGATCCATGTCGAAGGCGACGCCTCCTCGGCCTCCTACTTCGTGGCGATGGGCGCCCTCGCCGGTACCGACGCGCCGGTGCGCATCGAGGGCGTGGGGCTCGATTCCATCCAGGGTGACATCCGCTTCGTCGAGGCGGCCCAGGCCATGGGCGCGGACGTGCGCGGCGGCCCCGGCTGGCTGGAGGTGCGCCGCGGCGCCTGGCCCTTGAAGGCACTGACGCTGGACTGCAACCACATCCCGGATGCGGCGATGACCCTGGCCGTCATGGCGCTGTATGCCGACGGCACCACCCGCCTGGGCGACATCGCCAGCTGGCGGGTCAAGGAAACGGACCGCATCGCCGCCATGGCCACCGAGTTGCGCAAGCTCGGCGCCACGGTCGAGGAGGGCCCGGATTTCATCGCCGTGACCCCGCCAACCCAGTGGCAGGCCGCCAGCCTGCACACCTACGACGACCACCGGATGGCCATGTGCGGCTCGCTCGCCGCCTTCAACCCGCTGGCGGGGGCAAACTGCCCGGTGCGCATCGAGGACCCGCGCTGCGTCGGCAAGACCTTTCCGGACTATTTCGAGGCCTTCTTCGGCATCGTCACCCCAGCCGTGGATGCCGTCCCCGTGCTGACTGTCGACGGCCCCACGGCCTCGGGCAAGGGCACGCTGGCGGCCGAACTGGCCGCCCGCCTGGGCTACCACCTGCTCGATTCCGGCGCGCTGTACCGCGCCACGGCCCTGGCGGCCCAGGATGCCGGCATCTCGCTGGAGGACGAGCCGGCGCTGGCCGCGCTGGCCGCCCGGCTGGAACTGCGCTTCGCCGACCAGCGGGTCTTCCTTGCCGGCCGCGACATCACCGACCCCTTGCGCCTGGAATCCACTGGCGGCCTGGCCTCGCGGGTCTCCGTCCACCCCTCGGTGCGGGCCGCGCTGCACGCGCTGCAGCTGAGCTTTCGCCGGGTGCCAGGGCTGGTGGCGGACGGGCGTGACATGGGCACCGTGGTCTTCCCCGGCGCCGAGTTGAAGGTCTACCTCACCGCGAGCGCCGACGCGCGCGCCGAGCGGCGGTATAAGCAGTTGATTTCTAAAGGAAATCCCGCTAATATCGACAGTCTTCGCGCTGATTTGCAGATGCGTGACGAGCGGGACCGTACCCGCGCCGTCGCGCCGCTCAAGCCGGCCGAGGATGCGAAGCTGCTGGACAACTCCAGCCTCACCATCGAGGAATCGGTGGCACGGGTGTTGGGTTGGTGGCAGCAACGCCGGCGGTTCTGACAGCAAATCGGGGCCGCCGCCCCCTGGGCCCACCGCCCTTCCCTCCAGGCCCGCATGGTCCGACCGAGGGCGGTGAACTCGTCAACCGCAACCCTGCCGTGCACTCTGCACCGCAACTTTGCTGGCTCGTTGCAAGCCAGCCCTAGGAACCCCTCATGTCCCAAGCCCAAGTCGCCGCCAGCAGCGGTGCCGAATCGTTTGCCGCCCTGTTCGAGGAAAGCCTGCAGCGCTCGGAAATGCGCTCCGGCGAGGTCATCACCGCCGAGGTGGTGCGCATCGAACACAGCTTCGTGGTCGTCAATGCCGGCCTGAAGAGCGAAGCCTATGTGCCCATCGACGAATTCAAGACCGACACCGGCGAGATCGAAGTCCAAGTCGGTGATTTCGTGTCGGTGGCCATCGACGCCGTCGAAAACGGCTACGGCGACACCATCCTGTCGCGCGACAAGGCCAAGCGCCTGG
>JADMKA010000137.1 GCA_018780145.1 Vitreoscilla sp.
CCATGTTGGACGACAGCAGATAGCGCAGGAACTTGCGGATGTTGTCCAGGATGGCGCGCCCTTCGCGTACGGCTTCGACGATGGTCGCGAAGTTGTCGTCGGCCAGGATCATCTTGGCCGCTTCCTTGGTCACCTCGGTGCCGGTCATGCCCATCGCGATGCCGATGTCGGCGGCCTTCAACGCCGGCGCGTCGTTGACGCCGTCGCCGGTCATCGCGACGATGTTTCCGTCGGCCTGCAGCGCGTCGACGATGCGCAGCTTGTGCGCCGGCGCCACCCGGGCGTAGACCGAGGTCTTGCGCACGGCCTCGGCGAAGGCCGCCTCGTCGAGTGCATCGATCCCGGCGCCCGTGAGGGCGGGTGAACCCGCGTCGACGATGCCGAGGTCGGCCGCAATGCGCGCGGCCGTTTTCGGGTGATCGCCGGTGATCATCACGACCCGGATGCCGGCCCGGCGCGCTTCGCGGATGGCTACCGCTGCCTCTTCGCGCGGCGGGTCGATCATGCCGACGGTGCCCACGAACACCAAGTCGTGTTCCAGTGCCTCGGCGGCCGCGTGGTCTTCGCCCGGCGCCAGTGGCCGGTAGGCCACGGCGATCGTGCGCAGTGCGGCATCGGTGAGGGTGTCGACGTCGGCCAGCAGCCGCGCCCGCAAGGCTTCGTCCAGCGCGACGATCTCCATGCCCACGCGCGCCCGGGTGCATCGGCCGAGCAGCACGTCGGGCGCGCCCTTGGTGATCGCAACAAGCTCATCGCCGTGTTCGTGGTCACGTTCGATCGTCGTCATCAGCTTGCGCTCGGACGTGAACGGGATCTCTGTGACCCGCTCGAAGCGCCGCTCGCGCCGCTCCGTCACACCCAGCTTGCGCTCGGCCACCAGGAACGCGGCTTCGGTCGGGTCGCCGTGGATCTCCCACTCGCCACCTTCCGTCTGGCGCAGATCGGCGTTGCCGGCCAGGCTGCCCCCGCTGAGCATGACGATGGTTTCAGCGCGCAGCGGCCCCTCCGCCAAGTCAGCCAGCGGGTCGCCACCGCGTCCGACCTGCTCGACCGGCTGAACCTGGCCCACAGGCGCGTACCCCACCCCGCTGATGCGGGCGTCGCCGGAGGCCGTCATCACGCGCTCGATGGTCATTTCCGAGCGCGTCAGGGTGCCGGTCTTGTCCGAGCAGATGACCGACGCCGACCCCAGCGTCTCCACCGACGACAGGTTCTTGACGATGGCGTGGTGCTTGGCCATGCGCTGCACCCCGAGCGCGAGCACCACCGCCAGGATGGCGGGCAGCCCCTCTGGCACCGCGGCGACCGCCAGCGACACACCAAGCAACAGCACGTGCACCACATCGGCGGTGTTGCGGATCTCGGAGATGAACAGGACCGTGCCCACCACCACGGCGGCGATGGCCACCACCGCCAGGCCCAGCGCACGCCCGACGCGCGCGACTTCCTTCTCCAGCGGCGTAGGTTCCTCGACGGTCGCCTCCAGCAATGCCGCGACCTTGCCCATCTGGGTGTCCATGCCGGTGGCCGTGACCACGGCACGGCCCGTGCCTTGAGCCACCGCAGTGCCCTTGAAGACCATGTCGATCTGGTCGCCCAACGGCGCCGGCCGGGGCAGCGTGGCGACGGCTTTGAGGACGGCTTCGCTTTCTCCTGTCAGCGCCGCCTCCTGCACCTGCAAGGTGGTGGCTTGAAGCAGGCGCGCGTCGGCGCCGACGGCGTCGCCCTCGGCAAGCACAAGCACGTCGCCGCGCACGATTTCGGCGCTGGGCACGCGCTGCGGCTTGCCGTCTCGTAGCACGCCTGAGGTGGCTGCCGTCAACTTGGCCAGCGCAGCCACCGCGTTCTGCGCCTTCGCTTCCTGCACATGGCCGATCACGCCATTCAGCAGCACGACGGCAGCGATGACGATCGCGTCCACCGGCCAACCCACTCTGCCTTCGACCCACCACGCGAGCAGCGCAATGGCCACGGCCGCCAGCAGCAGGTAGATCAGCGGGTCCTGGAACTGGGCCAGCACACGCCGCCAGGCCGGTGTCCGCGGTGCCGCACGCAGGTCATTGGGCCCGTTCTGCGCGAGCCGGCGCGCGGCTTCCTGCGCGCTCAGGCCGGTCTCGACATCCACCTCCAGTGCCGCCGCCACCGCGTCGGCATCCATGACCGACGTGTCGCCGACGTCGACGGGACTGCCGGCCACTGCCTGCGTCATGCGAGCAATGCCCACGCATGGCGGGCGATCTGCTCGTCCTCCTGCGAGGCCAGCACGAGCACCTGGCAGCGCGATGTGCCATCACTCAAGGGATTGCTCGCAGCGAGGTTGCGTGACTCGTCGAGGCTGATGCCGATCCACGACACGCCCGCACAGATCTGCGCCCGCACCTGCGCGTCGTTCTCGCCAATGCCGCCGGTGAAGACGAGCATGTCCAGACCACCGAGCACGGCACCCATGGCGGCCACCTGTTTGCGCACCGAATGGCAGAATATGTCGATCGCCAGGCGTGCGTGGCGGTTCGATGCAGCCGCTTCATGCAGACGCCGCATGTCGCCACTGAGCCCCGATATCCCCAGCAGGCCGGAACGTTGATCGACCAACGCTTCGAGCCTGGCGGCATCTAACTCCTTCTCGCGCATCAGGTACACGAGCACACCGGGGTCAAGGTCGCCGCTGCGCGTGCCCATGATGACCCCGCCGCTGGGCGTCAGTCCCATGCTGGTGTCGATCGATCGTCCGCTCTCGACGGCGGTGATGCTGGCGCCGTTGCCGAGGTGGGCGATGACCAGCCTCTGCGGCGGAGCGTCACCGAGTTGCCGCACTATGGATTCGAGCGACAGGCCGTGGAATCCGTAGCGTTGAATGCCCTCCGATTGCAGCTCCCTCGCGATAGGCAGGACACGGGCCACATCGGGCAAGCCGGCATGAAACTGCGTGTCGAAACACGCGACCTGGGGGACACCGGGAAAGTGCACTTGCGCGAAGCGGATGAGCGCCAGCGTCGCGGGTGCGTGCAGCGGTGCGAAGACGGCAGCGGCTTGCAGCTGGCGCAGCACCGCATCGTCGATCCGGCAGTGCTTCCGCAGTGCAGGGCCGCCATGCACGATGCGGTGGCCGATGGCATCGGGTGGCGGCACCCCGGACGCTGCGAGAACACCGGCGACCTGGGTCATCGCGTCCGCATGCTCAGCCGTCGAGACACTTTCGCCGAACAGCTTCTCGGCGCCGGCATTGTCGACGCGATACAAGCCGAACTTGAGCGACGACGAGCCGCTGTTCAGCGCGAGAACATTCAGCGAGTCCATCCGCAGACCTTCATGCGGTCCAGCGCCAGTCCTGGACCTCCGGCATGTCGTCGCCATGCTCGGCGATGTAGCGCTTGTGGCGCTGCATGGTGGTTTCGTAGCGTGCGGTTTCCGCCTCGACCCGGTCCGCAAGCCTCGGGATGCGCCGGATCGCGTCCAGTGCCAACTGGTATCGGTCGACGCTGTTCAGCACCACCATGTCGAACGGCGTGGTCGTGGTGCCTTCTTCCTTGTAGCCGCGCACGTGGATGTTGTCGTGGTTGCGCCGGCGGTAGGTCAGCTTGTGAATGATCGCCGGGTAGCCGTGAAACGCGAAGATCACCGGCTTGTCGGTCGTGAACAGAGCATCGAACTCGTGGTCGGCCAGGCCGTGGGGATGTTCCGACGGAGGCTGCAATACCATCAGGTTGACGACGTTGACGAAACGGATGCGGATGTCGGGCACATAGCTGCGCAGCAGGGTCACGGCGGCCAGCGCCTCCAGCGTCGGCACGTCGCCGGCACAGGCCATCACGACGTCGGGGTCGACCTGACCCATACCCGCATCCTTGCTCGCCCATTCCCACACGCCCGCGCCGGCCGCGCAGTGGCGCACGGCCGCGTCCATGTCCAGCCACTGCGGTGCCGGCTGCTTGCCGGCGATGATGAGGTTCACATAGTTGCGGCTGCGCAGGCAGTGGTCGGCCACCGACAGCAACGTGTTGGCATCGGGCGGCAGATAGATGCGCACCACGTCCGACTTCTTGCTGGCCACGTGGTCGATGAAGCCGGGGTCCTGGTGCGAGAAGCCGTT
>JADMKA010000058.1 GCA_018780145.1 Vitreoscilla sp.
TTGGCGATCATCTGGTGCGCCAGCCGGCGGACCAGCGGGCTGTACTGCTTGAGCAACGCGTTCGATTCGAGGCGGCCGGTGGCGGTGTACATGGTCGGTCTCCGGAGGGCGGGTTCAGTAGGTGTTCAGGGACAGGCCGGCCGCAGCAGCGCGCGGCGGCGTGCGGCCCTGGTCGTTGGCAGATTCGGGGCTCAGCAGCTGGTTGGCTGCCAGCCGTGCCAGAGCCGGGGTGGCGGCGGCGGTGATCGGGTCGCGGCGGTCGAGCCAGACCGCCTCGCGCACCACGGCGCCCAGGAAGTCGTCGGCGCAGTCGGCCAGGCGCTCGGCCACGCGCTGGGCGGCCTTCGGTGCGCCGGTCATGCCGGTCAGCAGGTCGAAGGTCATCAGCCCGCTGCGCTGCGCGAGCAGCTTCATCGAGGTGTAGGCGTCGGTCAGGCTGGCGGGTTCGAGGGAGGTCACCAGCACCGGGCGGGCCTCGCGGCGGCCGAGCAGGCGCACCAGGTCGCGGGCGTTGGCATGCACCAGCAGCACGTCGGCCTGCGGGGCAGCCTGCTCGACGGCATTCAGCCAGGCCTCGCAGGAGCCGCGGGTGTTCACGTGGCGCAGCGGCAGGCCGCGCGCGGCGAGGTAGGACAGGGTGTCCGACAGCGGCTCGATGGCAGCAGCCAGGTCGACCTCGGCCATGTTGTTGGCGCGCGGCGCGCTGTCGGCCGCGTCGACCACCAGCGTGTTGGCGCCAAGCTCGCTGAAGGCGCCGGCCAGGCGCTCGAGCAGGATCGCGGTGCAGTCGGCATGCGCGTTGTAGGCCACCGGCACCAGGCGCTGCCGGCGGCCGGCGGCGAACAGGCGCCGCAGGCCGTCAGCCTGATCGGCCGGCGTGTACCACTCGTCGACTGTCGTGAAGGGCGTTGAGCGCATCGCGGTGGCGGATCAGAGGTGGAGCGAGGAGGCGCCGGCGGCGCGCCCACCCCGGTGGGCCGAGGCAAAGACGAGTTGCACGTCGTCCGGCTCCATGCGATAGGTGGCGCCGCCGCCGCCGCGCAGGGCGCGTTGCACCAGCGCGCTGGCCGACAGGCGGTGCCAGTCTTCCGGCACGCGCTGGCCGTTGGCCACGCCGAGCACCTTGAGCTTGTGGCGGATCACGGCGTCCAGTGCCGGGGCCAGCTTCACGGCTTCGTCGATCTTCGACAGCAGGACGCCCTTGCATTGCGCGGCGCGCCAGTTGGTGATGACCTCGTCGATGGTCTCGCCCTGCGCCGACGCGTCGACCACCAGCAGGCGCTGGATCGAGCGGTGCGAGAGCATGTCCAGCAGCTCGCGGGTGCGGCTGTCGCGCTGGGCCATGCCGGCGGTGTCGATCAGCACCATCTTCTTGGCCGCCAACAGCTCCAGCAGGTCTTCCAGCGAGGCGCGGTCGTGGGCGGTGTGCACCGGCACGCCGAGGATGCGGCCATAGGCGCGCAGCTGTTCGTGGGCGCCGACGCGGTAGGCGTCCAGGGTGATCAGGCCCAGGTTGGCGGCGCCGTACTGGGTGGCAAAGGCGGCGGCGAGCTTGGCGGTGCTGGTGGTCTTGCCGACGCCGGTGGAGCCGATCAGCGCGTAGACGCCGCCTTGCTCTTCCAGGGCGGGCTCGGCATCGGCGGTGTGCACGTTGCGCTCCAGCACGCTGGTGGCCCAGGCGGTTTCGTCGGCCGCCGTGGCGGGCAGCGCGTCGACCAGCTTGCGGATCAGGCCGGGCGAGAAGCCGGCATCCAGCAGCTTCTGCGCAAGCAGGGCCTGGCGCGGCTGGCGCTGCAGCTTCTCCATGAAGGCCAGGGCACCGAAGCGCTCCTCGATCAGGCCCTTCATCGAGCGCAGCTCGTTCATCATCTCGGTCTGGTCGCGGCGCGACGAGGGGGTGCTGGCACCCTCCTCCAGCAGCGGAGCGCCTGGCATGGACGCCAGAGCGCCGAAATCCTTCGGCTCGTCGGTGGCGCGCGGCAGCGGGCGGCGGCCCGGGGCTTCGGCGGACGGGGCGGCGGCGCGCGGTGCGGCCACGCTGGGTTCGTCTTGGCCCAGTGCCGCCTGGCGGCGCTTGAGCATGCGCTCGCGCACATAGTCCTGGAACGACAATGTGCTCATCGCCAGTTGCTCGACGTCGTCCTGCACCTCGGCCGCGGGCGTCGTGGGCAGGCGATCGGCGAGCCGGCGGCCCGGGGCGGGGCGGTCGGCAGTCTGGCGCTCGACGCGGGCGGCCAGCCCTTCGGCCGGGCGCTGGGCCGGGCGGGCGGGCGGGGTGTCGCCGGTGCCGGCCACGCGCTCGAACTGCTCGACAGTCTCGGGGGCCATCGCCAGCACCTCCACGCCCTCCGGCGCGGGTTTGGTGGACAGCACCACGGCGTCTTCGCCGAAGGCCTGGCGGACCAGGGCGAACGCCTCGCGGGAGGTACGGGCCGTAAAACGCTTCACATTCACGACGTTGCTCCAATGATCGAGCCGATCCGGATCGAATGAGTCTCAGGAATTTCGCTGTGCGCCAGCACCTTCAGGCGGGGTGCGGCGCGCTTCAACAGCCGGGCCAGCGGGGCGCGCAGCGCGTCGGGCACCAGCAGGCAGGCGGGCACGCCCAGGTTCTCCTGCTTGCGCACGCTGTCGGCGGCCTGCTTGGTCAGGGCCTCGGCGACGCCGGGGTCCAGCACCGCACCATGCGGGGAGTTCAGGGCCTGGTTGACCATGCGCTCCAGATCGGGCTCCAGCGCGATCACGTCCAGTTCCTTGGCCGGGCCGTAGATCTGCTGGACGATGGCCGGGGCCAGGTGGATGCGGATGCGGCGGGCCAGCTCGGCCGGGTCGCTCACCATCGCGGCGTGTTCGGCCAGGCACTCGACGATCGAGCGGTAGTCGCGGATGTGCACGCCTTCGTCCAGGAGAAGCTGGAGCACCTTCTGCAGGGCTGCGATGCCGACCATCTTGGGGACCACGTCTTCGATGAGTTTGGGGGCCAGTTTCGTCACATGCTCGACCAGGGCCTGGGTCTCGACGCGTCCCAGCAACTTGGCGGCATTCACTTGCATCAAGTGTGAAAGGTGGGTGGCCACGACGGTCGAGCAATCAACCACCGTAAATCCACTCAATTGGGCTTGCTCGCGGTGGCGCTCCTCGATCCACACCGCGGGCAGGCCGAAGGCGGGGTCGATGGTCTTGGTGCCCGGCAGTTGCGGCACCGTGCCGCCCGGGTTGATGGCCAGGTGCATGCCCGGGAAGGCCTCGCCCTCGCCGACCACCGCGCCGCGCAGCGTGACGCGGTACATGCTGGGCTTCAGATCCAGGTTGTCGCGGATGTGCACCGAAGGTGGCAGGAAGCCCACCTCCTGCGCAAACTTCTTGCGGATGCCCTTGATGCGCGCCAGCAGGTCGCCCTTGCGCTCCTTGTCCACCAGCGCGATCAGGCGGTAGCCGACCTCCAGGCCGAGGGTGTCCACCGGCTGCAGGTCGTCCCAGGTGGCTTCGGCGTTGGCCGCCGGCGCGGCCTGGGTGGCGTCGATCTTGGGCTGGGTCGCTGCACGCTTGGCGCGCTGGGTCAGCCAGTAGGCGTAGTAGCCGATCAGGCCCGCCATCAGCAGGAAGACCAGGTGCGGCATGCCCGGCACCAGGCCCAGCATCGCGATGATGCCGGCGGTCAGGCCCAGCGCCCGCGGCGAGTTGAAGACCTGGGTGCGGATCTGCTGGCCGATGTCGGTCTCCGAGCCGACCCGCGAGACCACCATCGCCGCAGCCACCGAGATCAGCAGGCCGGGGATCTGCGCCACCAGCGCGTCGCCAACCGCCAGCAGGATGTAGGTGCTGGCCGCGTCCGAGGCCGACAGGCCGTGTTGCGCGACTCCGATGATGAAGCCACCGACCACGTTGATGATCAGGATCAGCATGCCGGCCACGGCATCGCCGCGCACGAACTTCGACGCGCCGTCCATCGAGCCGAAGAAGTCCGCCTCGTCGCCCACTTCGGCGCGGCGGCGCTTGGCTTCGGCTTCGTCGATCAGCCCGGCGTTCAGGTCGGCGTCGATCGCCATCTGCTTGCCGGGCATCGCGTCCAGCGTGAAGCGTGCGCCGACCTCGGCGATGCGCTCGGCGCCCTTGGTGATGACGATGAAGTTGATGACGACGAGGATCGCGAAGACGATCAGGCCGACCGCGAAGTTGCCGCCGATCAGGAAGTGGCCAAAGGCCTCGATCACCTTGCCAGCCGCGGCCGGGCCGGTGTGGCCCTCGACCAGCACCACGCGGGTCGAGGCCACGTTCAGCGACAGGCGCAGCAGCGTGGTGACCAGCAGCACGGTCGGGAAGGCGGCGAAGTCCAGCGGCTTGATCATGTTGGCCGCGACCAGCATGACCATCAGCGACATCGCGATGTTGAAGGTGAACAGCAGGTCCAGCGCAAAGGGCGGCAGCGGCAGCACCATCATCGACAGCACCATCACGATGAACAGGGGCGCCATCAGCGCCTTGAACATCGCGGCGTTCTGGCCGAGCAGGTCCTGGAGTTGTCGTTGCAGCGCGTTCATCGGGGGTGGTGTCAGTGCGGCTGGGATTTCAGCCAGCGTGTGACAGCATGTTGCCCGGGCGGCGCCAAAACTTGAGGCGGAAAAGGGGCACGAAACCGGCTGTCATTGGGCTAGGAGGCTGTCGGGGAAGAGTCCTTCGAGATGCTGTAGCACGTTTGCTATACACTGCATTCATGCGTTCAGCCACCTTTCCTCCCATTCGCGTCGAGCCCGAGCTGCGGGCCGAAGTCGAGGCTGTGTTGCGCGATGGCGAGTCGCTGACCCAGTTCATCGAGGAGGCGGTTGTGGCGGCCGCTGCGTGGCGTCGCACCCAGTCCGAGTTCGTCACTCGCGGCGAAGCAGCGATCGAGCGGTGGAAGAAGGCCGGCGGCGGGCACAGCGTCGACGAGGTCATGGCCGATCTGCAGGCGCGCCTTGACGATGCGAAGCGCCGAGCCCCACAGCGCACCAGCAGGTGACGACGGCCTACACGGTCACGCTGCTGCAGGAAGCGGTGGCGGACTTGCGGCGACTGGAGGATTTCGCCATCGAGCGCGAACTCGCCAGCGAGACGCCAGACTGGGCCGCACCGCAGCGGGCGCTGGACGCCATCCGCGAGGGAATGCGGTTGCTGTCCTGGTCACCCACCACATGCCGCAGGGCGGAGCTGGGCAACGGTCGCTCGCGCGAGCTGGTCGTTCCGTTTGGTGGCGCTGGCTACGTTGTTCTGTTCGAGGTGATCGGCAGTGACGTTGTCGTCGGCGCGGTGCGGCACCAACGGGAAGAAGACTACAGGTACTGAAACCTGTCAGCGCCGCTGGCCGCCCCACGCGCTCGGCAAGCCCGCTGTTACCCCCCCTTGCGCCCCTTGCCATGGAAGCTGGGCGAATGCGGATCGAGCTCGTCCGGCACGCTGACATCGGGCTGGGCGATCGCCGCCTGCGGGGTGCGGCGCAGCGCATAGACCCAGGCCAGCACCTGCGCCACCGCCGAGAACAGCGCGGCCGGCACCTCGCCGTCGAGCTCCACGTGGGCGTAGAGCGCCCGGGCCAGCGGCGGTGCCTGCAGCACCGGCACCCTGGACTCGCGTGCGATGTCGCGGATCCTCAGCGCCAGCAGGTCGGTGCCCTTGGCCACCACCCGCGGCGCGCCCATCTTGCCTTCGTCGTACTTCAGCGCCACCGCGTAGTGGGTCGGGTTCATCACCACCAGGTCGGCCTGTGGCACGGCGGCCAGCATGCGTTTCCTGACCATCTCCCGCATGCGCGCCTTGATCTTGCTCTTGACCTCGACGTTGCCCTCGGCGTCCTTGTGTTCCTGCTTGACTTCCTCGTGGCTCATCTTGAGCCTGTCGAGCCAGAGGTGGCGCTGCAGCGGAACGTCGATCAGCGCCCAGCCGCCCACCACCAGCAGCATCAGCCCGAAGCCGGCGGCGATGGTGTCGGCCAGCGTGGCAATACCTTCGGGCAGCGGCATGGCCAGCAGCTGCGTCAGTCCGGCCCATTGCGACTTCAGGTAGAACACGCCCACGGCGCCGATGACGATCGCCAGGATCACCATCTTCACTACGTCCAGCAGGTGCCGCTTCGAGAACATGCGGCCGATGCCGGCAATCGGGTTGAAGCGGCCCAGATCGGGTTGCAGGGCCTTGAAGCTGACATTCCAGCCGCCAGACAGCAAGGCGGACAGCAGGGCCACGGCGGCCATCAGCATGCCCATCGGCACGATGACCATCAGGCCCTTCAATCCGAGCGACCAGAACTGCTGGGCCATGGCGTCCGGGTTGACCACGCTCTGGTGGTCGAAGTGCAGCGCCGAGCTCAGCATCTGCTGCAGCCAGCCCGACAGCGGCCGCGCGCCCAGCATCATCAGCGCCCCCCCCATGGCCAGGGCGGTGAAGTGGCCCAGGTCGCGCGAACGCGGGATCTGCCCGTCCTCGCGGGCGCGGCTCTTTTTTCGCTCTGAGGCGGGTAGGTTCTTGTCCTGGGCGGAATCAGCCATGGTCGTTTCCGATGGTGCCCGGAAGGCGGCGCGGCTTGAGCCGGATAAGCGCCGGGGAACCGGCCTTGTTATGCTTTCCCATGGCCCGCACGCTCACCGCCGAACTGATGCCGTACTGGAGGGCGTTCTGCGAGCGCGCCGGTGCGGATCTGACCGACCGCTTCTGTGAGTCCTTCCACTTCGACGACAACGAGCGCAGTGCCGACGAACTGGCCCGGCTGGTGCTGTCTGGCACCAAGCGGGCGACGGCGGGCTTGCTGTGGTCCTTCGAGGCGGCGGGTGTGCCGCCGCCGAAACCGGGTGATCTCAGCATCGTCACCGACTGGTCTGGCGCCCCGCAATGCGTGATCGAGACCACCGGTGTCGAGCTCGTGCCCTTCGACCAGGTGAGCGCCGAGTTTGCGGCCACCGAGGGCGAGGGCGACGGGTCGCTGGCCTACTGGCAGGCGGCCCACCAGGCCTATTTCGGGCGCGAATGCGGGCGCCTCGGGCGGCAGGCTGCACCGGACATGCCGGTGGTCTGCGAGCGCTTCCGGGTGGCCTGGCGGGGGGATGGCAACGAACCCGTGTTCCTCCAGTCGCGCGTTCTGCTGCGGCCGGCCGTGGCCGCGGATGCGCTGTGCCTCAGCGTGCTGGCCATGCAGGTGTTCCTGGACACCTACGCGACCGAAGGCATCCGCCCGGCCATCGCCCGCGAGGCACTGGGCACCTACTCGACCGCCGAGTTCGACCGCCTGCTGGCCGAACCCGGCACCCGGCTCTGCGTGGCCGAGCATGCGGGCTTGCTGGTGGGCTTCTCGCAGATCCGGCTGGGGGCGTCCCATGTGCTGTTGCCGGCCGGCGAGCCGGCTGAACTGGTTCGCCTGTATGTGCAGGCTCGCTTCAAGGGCCGGCAGATCGGCCAGCGCCTGCTGCGCGAGGCCGAGTCGCACGCCCAGGTGCAAGGGGCCAGCGGGTTGTGGCTCAGGGCCTGGGTGCACAACCGGCCTGCGCGGGCGTTCTATGCACGGCAAGGCTACGACGATGTCGGCCGCACGACCTTCAGCTTCGAGGGCGAGGACCACGAGAACCGGGTGCTGGTCAAGGCGCTGAAGCCTGCGTACAGTGCGGCGCCAACAGGGGGAGACTGAATGACCGAGAAAACTGGAGCCTCCCGATCCAGCCGGGCGCTCGTCGGCGTGCTGCTGTTGGCTGCCGCGGCGGCCGCCGTCTGGTGGTTCCTGGAGGATCGCGGCAACTGGCCGCGCGGCGAGGCCCTGGGCAGCGCACTGCGCCCGCTGGTCGACGGCAAGGACCCGGAGCGGGCGCTGGTGGCCCGGGCCATCTGGGAGAACTACCTCGAGACGCGTGCCAATGCCTCGCGCTGGAGCGGGGTCTACTGGGGCTTCACCTTCACCGCCGCGGCGATGAGCGCATTGGCCGCGCTGGTGCTGAAGCTCGAAACCCTGATCCGCAACGAGGGTGCGAAGAAGGACGTGGCGGCCTTGTTGTCGGTGGTGGCCGCCTTGCTGATGACCATCTCCACCAGCGGCGATTTCCAGCGCAAGTGGCAGGCCAACCGCATCGCGGCGGCGGAACTGGAGCGCACCGGCTACGAGTTCCTGGAGAAGGACGGTGCCGACGCTCGGGGCTACCTGGCCGCCGTGGGCCAGAGCCTGTTGCGGCGGCACATGGCGATCGTCGGCGGGTCGGACGCGCGCAAGGCGCCTGCCGAGCCGGCCCGCCCCGCCTCGGCGCTGGCCAAATGAGGGGCCGGCTGCAGGTGCCTGGCGTCTTGCGCCGGCTGGTGCCTGGATCCCTGGCCCCGCAGAGCCAGCGTCTGCCCACGGTCGGTGCCGACACGCCGGTCGCTCCTGTACTCGATGAGCCGCTCGAGGCCTGCCGCAACTGCGGGCACCTGCTGGGCCTGCCGCGCCCCAATTTCTGCAGCGCCTGCGGCCAGGAGACTGCGCTCCATCCGCCCACGGTGATGGAGTTCATCCACCAGTTCGGTGGCAACTACGTGGCGATGGAGGGCGCGCTGTGGCGCACGCTGCTGCTGCTGCTGTTCCTGCCGGGGCGGCTGACGCGCGAGTACCTGCGTGGCCGCAAGCGCCGCTACGTGCTGCCGCTGCGCCTGTACCTGACCATCAGCGTGGTCACCCTGCTGTCGCTGCAATGGTCCGGGGTTCTGCATGCGATCCGCGATGAGGAGATCGTCAAGGTCGACCAGGAGGACACCAAGGATTTCACGCTGGTGGGGGCAGGGGGCATCAAGGCCGGCATGGAGAACGGCAAGTTCATCTGCGAGGGCTTGCCAGCCTCCTGGTGCGAGCGCCTGAAGGAGCGCTTCACGATGGACCCGACCAGCATGAACCGCGAACTCAAGCGGGTGCCCGAGCGTTTCGTCAGCCACTGGGGCCAGGCGATGTTCGGCCTGCTGCCGCTGTATGCCTTCTTCCTGAAGCTGGTCTACCTGAACCGGCGCATGCGGTGGTCCGAGCACCTGGTGTTCGCGCTGCACCTGCATTCGTTCTGGTTCGTCATGCTGGGCTTGCAGCTGTTCAGCGTGCCGTTCTTCAAGACGGCCGTGCTGTTCGCCGTGCCGATCTACTCGCTGATCGCGATCCAGGTGGTCTACGGCGGGCGCTGGTGGGCCACCGCGCTGCGCGCAATGACCCTGTGCATGCTCTACGGCATGACGCTGGTGTTCGCCATGGCGATCGTGGCCGTCTGGGCCTTCATCGCCTGAGGGATGGAGCACCCGGCGGCGCGGGTACGCGCCGCCACCCGCCGGGCGGGTGCTCAGGCCGCTTGGGAGCGGCCCGGCGCTGGCCTGAGCGGCTGGAGTATCACGAGGCGATCAGGCTCGACAGAACGCCTTGCACGGCTTCCTTCAGCTTGGTCTTGGCCAGGTCGGTGCACTGCTCCTTGGTGGCGTTGGGCAGGGCATCGAAGGTGGTGGCGGTCTTGTTGGGCTTGAACAGCATCGACTTGCCGCTCACCGTGACCGGCAGCATCATCGCGCGCGCCGTGATGACGCAGGTCTTGGACGCGTTGAAGCCGCCCTCGACCTCGCTGACGAATCCCCAGCGCTTGGTGGGGTAGAGCTTGGCCAGCTTGGTGAGCTTGTCGGACAGGCTCTCCTTCCAGATGGCCTGCGCGCTGGCGTGGTCCAGCACGGCTTCGGTGGAGTGGTCCACCGTGAGGTACACCGGCGTGGCGGAGTGGGCGGCGGAGCCGAGGGCCAGCAGGGCGGCCAGGCAGGCGAGGCGGGTCTTCATGGGGCGGTTTCCTTGGGCAGCGGCTGCGCCACGCGCAACTCGAGCGGCGCCAGTATAGGCAGCGCCGGGGTCACGCAGGAAAGGTGCCGGGCAGGAGAATCCCTTGGTCCACGGTGTCGATCCGCGTATGGCCGCAAAACGCCATCGTCAGGTCCAGCTCCTTGTGGATGATCTCCAGCGCCTTGGTCACGCCGGCCTCGCCCATGGCGCCCAGGCCGTAGAGGAAGGCGCGGCCGATGAGGGTGCCGCGCGCGCCCAGGGCCCAGGCCTTGAGCACGTCCTGGCCGGAGCGGATGCCACCGTCCATCCAGACCTCGATGTCGCGGCCGACAGCCTCGACGATGGCCGGCAGCGCCTCGATCGACGAGGGTGCGCCGTCGAGCTGGCGCCCGCCGTGGTTGCTGACGATCAGCGCGTCGGCGCCGGAACCGGCAGCCAGCCGGGCGTCTTCGGTGTCCATGATGCCTTTGAGGATCAGCTTGCCGCCCCAGCGCTTCTTGATCCACTCGACATCGGCCCAGCTCAGCGCGGGGTCGAACTGCTTGGCCGTCCACTCGCTCAGCGAGCCCAGGTTGTCCACGCCCTTCACATGCCCGACGATGTTGCCGAAGCCGTGGCGCCTGGTGCCCAGCATCCCCAGGCCCCAGCGCGGCTTGGTCATCAGGTTCAGGATGTTGGCCAGCGTGGGCTTGGGCGGCGCGGACAGGCCGTTCTTCAGGTCCTTGTGGCGCTGGCCGAGGATCTGCAGGTCCAGCGTGAGCATCAGCGCCGAGCAGTTGGCCGCCTTGGCCCGGTCGATCAGGCGCTCGATGAAATCGCGGTCCTTCATCACGTAGAGCTGGAACCAGAACGGGGCTTTCGTGTGCGCGGCGATGTCCTCGATCGAGCAGATGCTCATCGTCGACAGCGTGAACGGGACGCCGAACTTCTCGGCCGCGCGGGCGGCCAGGATCTCACCATCGGCATGCTGCATGCCGGTCAGCCCGGTGGGGGCGATGGCCACTGGCATCTTCACCGCCTGGCCGACCATCGTGGTGGCCGTGCTGCGGTTTTCCATGTTCACCGCCACGCGCTGGCGCAGCTTGATCTTCTGGAAATCGGCTTCATTGGCGCGGTAGGTGCTCTCGGTCCACGAGCCCGAATCGGCGTAGTCGTAGAACATGCGCGGCACGCGCTTTTTGGCCAGCACGCGCAGGTCCTCGATGGTGGTGATCACGCTCATCCGCTGTCTCCTTGGAATGAGGTGAATGCTAGCGGGGCCATCGAGGCCCTGGCCGGAAAGAAATTCAGGTCGGACCGGACACCAGCGCCAGGCCTTCCGCAGCGGCCTGGGCGCAAACATCGCGCAGCCAGGCCGCGAAGGCGGCTGCGGCGGGTTCGTCGGCCACCTGGAGCAGGTGGTAGGCGCTGAGGGCGGCGATCATCGGGGTCTGGCCCAGGCCCAGGGCGGGCACCAGCTCGCCGGCCCGCAGCGCCTGGCGGGCCAGCGACGGCCGGGCCAGCGCCACGCCCTGGCCGCAGCGCGCGGCCTCCAGCGTCAGCCCCAGGTCCACCAGGCGCGGGCCCTGGTCGGGCTCGGCCCAATCCAGTCCCTGCGCCCGCAGCCACGGCAGCCAGGGTTCGACCGGGGTGCGCAGCAGCGGCAGGCGGGCCAGGTCGGCCGGCTCGCGGGGAGGGGGCGATTCGCTGGCGAGCAACGTGGGGCTGGCCAGTGGCAACAGGTGGTCGTGCAGCAGCACCGCGCCGGGCGGCAGGGCCTCCACCGGGCCATGCCGGATGTCGACCTCGGCGGCGGCGCCGGCCAGGTCGAGATAGGGAACCGACAACACCACCTCCAGCTCGACGGCCGGGTGCAGGGCGCTGAACGAAGGCAGCGCGGGCACCAGGATCTGGCGGGCAAAGGTGGGCGGCGCGCTCACCCGCAGGCGCACGCGCCGCTGCACCGGGCGCCGGTGCAGCGGCACGGCCGACAGCAGATCCAGCGCGCCACGCACCTGGGCCAGGTACTCCTTGCCAGCGGCGGACAAGGCCAGGGTCTTGGCGCCGCGCTGGAACAGGGCCAGGCCCAGCAGCTCTTCCAGCGCGCCGATGCGCTTGCCGACGGCGCTGGCGGTGATCGCCAGTTCGTCGGCGGCCTTCTCGAAGGTGCCCAGCCGTGCGGCGGCCTCGAAGGCTCGCAGCCCGTCCAGCGAGGGCAGGCGCAGGTCGGCGGCCATGTCAGGCCACCTCTCAGGCTGTCTCGGACTCCGCTGTCGTTGCTGTCGCCGCAGGCGAGCAGCTGCTGCCGCCGCATCCGGTGATGGGCGCGGCCGCGGGGGCGCTGGCGAGCACACCGGTGGCCGGGTCGAAGCCGAGCTGGTCCAGGTGCGACGCGAGCGCGGCATCCATCGACTGCGCATGCATCGCGAACCAGCGGCCCAGTTCGGGCAGCACGCGCTCGAGCGGGCCGAAGTCGGCGTCGGTCTTGGCCAGCCGGGTGACCTCGTGCATCAGCTCCAGCACCTGGGCATGCTGGAAGCTGTGGCAGTTCTCCGGCGCAAAGCCGGTGGCCGCCATCCAGCGGTCCTCCTGGCCGAAGTGCCCCACCGTGTGCTCGACCAGGCTCTCGTAGCAGGCCAGCGCCTGTTCGTGCGACACCGCCAGGGCGTCTTCGGTCGCGCTCAGCAACTCGACGAACTCCTGGTGGGTCTTGTCCATGACGGCGTGGTCCAGGGCCAGTTCGGGGGTCCAGGTCAGGGTGGGCATGGTGCGTGGCTCGTTGGCTGGGGGTGGATCCGCGCGATTGTGCGGCAGCGCCGCTACGGGCTGGCCGGGCGAGCGGCCCCGTCTTGAGATGGGTCAAGCGGCAGCGCCCCACAATGGCGGCCATGGCACCGCCGGACAGCCCAACGATCACCGCCCACAAGCGCTGGATGCGGCCGCTGTGGTTGCTGGCGGGCGCGGTGGCCTTGGCCTTGGGTGTCCTGGGCATCTTTCTGCCACTGCTGCCCACGACACCGTTCGTGCTGCTGGCCGCCTGGTGCTTCTCGCGCGGCAGCGCGCGCTGGGAGCGTTGGGTACTGCATCACCCGCGCTGGGGCCCGATGGTGCGCGACTGGCGCGCCACGCGGGCCATCCCGCTGCGCGCCAAGCAGTTCGCCTTCGTGATGATGGCCGCCAGCAGCGCCTGGGCGGCTTGGGTGATCCCATCGGCCTGGCGCGTCGTTCCCGCCTTGTGTTGCAGCTGTGTGGCGGTGTGGATGTGGCGGCAGCCGACGCGGCGCCCCAGGGAAGCTTCGAGCCCGAATCCGTCGTCGTGAGCGCGATGCCTGAAGAGAATTGTGACGCCGCGTCAACGGAAGGCTCAAGTTTGGTCAACGTGGGGGTCAACCCGGTACAGGCGGTGCCTCGCCCGCCTTAGATTGGCGCGGCCGTGCCGTGATGGCCGCGGCGGTTCACTCAACCTGCCCTGATCCTCGTTTTCGGAGAAGCCATGCTTCCAATCGCCAAGTGGACACTCCCCGCCGCCGCCTTGCTGGCTTGCGCGGCGGCTGCGGCCGGGCCGCTCGACAAGCTCGCCGTTCAGCTGAGCCTGGCCAACCCGGTGGTGCAAGGCGATGCCGGTGTGAGCGTCGAGGTGCTGATCACCAACACCACCAGGCATGCCGTCAAGGTGCTGAAGTGGCAGTTGCCCTCGGATCAACTGCACGGCTCGCTGTTCAGGCTGACCCGGGAAGACGGCAGCATGGCCCGCTACGTGGGCCCGATGGTCAAGCGCGCCGCGCCTGGCCCTGCCGACTACGCGTGGATCGAGGCCGGCGCCACGCTGACCTACAGCGTGGAGCTCAGCCGTGACTACGAGCTGGGCAACGGCCGCTACGCCGTCGAGTTCGCGGGCCGCGAAGGCCGCGGCTTCAGGGAGGCGACCTACGCGGCGTCGGCGCCGCTGACGCTGTGGCTGTCGGGCCGCAGCGCGCCGGTCGACACGGCCGGCATCGACGCCGCTGGCCAGGGCACCGAGGCGAGCATCAGCTTCACCGGCGGCTGCACGGCATCGGAGCAGACCACACTGACCAGTGCGGTGGGAGCGGCCACCACCTACTCCACCGAATCCAAGAGTTACCTGAATGGCACGCCCTCGGGGACGCGGCGCTACGTGGAGTGGTTCGGCAAGTTCAGGCAGACCCGATGGGACAAGGTCGAAGACCACTTCAACAAGATCGACGACGCCTTCAAGACCAAGCCGCTGACGCTGGACTGCTCCTGCACCAGCAGCGCGTATGCCTACGTCTACCCGAACCAGCCCTACAAGATCTACCTGTGCAATGCCTTCTGGTCGGCCCCGATGACCGGCACCGATTCCAAGGGCGGCACGCTGATCCACGAGATGTCGCACTTCACCGTGTTGGGTGGCACCGACGATCACGCCTATGGCCAGGCGGCCGCGCGGAACCTGGCCAAGAGCAACCCGAAGCTGGCCGTGGACAACGCCGACAGCCACGAGTACTTCGCCGAGAACACGCCCAACCTGCCGTGATGGCAACGAGGCGCGCCGCAGCGACCTGGGTTGGTGTGATGGCCGCCTCGTTCTCCACTGCCGTGTCGGCCGCCGCCCCGCTGCGTTGCGCCGTCGAGGCGGCTTCGCAGGCGGCGGCGGGCCAGCCGGTGTGGCTGCGTTTCACGCTGGCCAACGTCGGCCCGGCTGCGCTGCAGGTGCTGCGCTGGAACACGCCCTGGGAAGGGCAGTGGTTCGCGCCCTTCGTCACCGTCGAGGTGGATGGCCGCGCCCTGCGCTATGCAGGCCCGGCCATCAAGCGCGCCGAGCCTCGCGCCGAAGACTATCTGCGGCTCGAGCCGGGCGCGTCCACCACGGCTGAAATCGATCTGGCGCTGCCGTTCCAGCTGGGCCAACCCGGGCGCTACCGGGTCACGCCCCGCCTGCGGCTGATCGATGTGTTCGAGGCGGCCACTGCGGCCGCCCCGAGGCCGCGTGAGCGGCATGCCGGCATGGATCTGCCCTGCGCCGCCGTCGAATTCACCCTCGTGGCGCCACGCTGAACCGGCATCGGCGGCGCACCGTGTTGAACCGCTGAGCTGGTCAGGCCCGGCGGCGGCGCGGCGTGAAGTTCAGGTTGCCGGTGGCCTCGGCCGGCTGGGCGCCGATCTGGGCTTTCAGCGCGGCCTGCTCCTGCAGCTGATCCGGGTGCCAGAGGGTGATGTCGGCGTTGCCTTCGGGCAGGCCGTCGAGCTTGAGCACGCCGTTGGCGTCGGTCTTGCCGAACCAGGGGGTGGCGCTCACGTAGACCTGGCCGCGCATCGAGGAGTGCAGGTGGCAGCCCAGGCCGATCGGTCCGGGCTGGGTGAGCTTCACCTCGGCGATGCTGGTGCCGCTTTTCTTGCTGGCGGCCGGGGTGGCGTAGTCGTCCCCGTAGGCAGGCTGGGCGGGTGCGGCCTGGGCCGCATCCAAGCGCAGCTCGAAGTACTGCGCGGCCGGCATGCTGCCCAAGGGGCCGCTGGGCGTGGAGCGCACATGGTGGTCGTAGTTGTCGCGGTTGACGAAGCGCAGCGTGCTGCCCACTGGCACCACGGTCATGAACGGCGCGAAGCGCAGGCCCTCCTGGGCGATGACCACCGGCGCGGCGGCCGGGCGCGCGGCGGTGGCGTTGGTGGCATTGATCAGCACCACCACATCGGCGGCGGGCTTGCCGTCACGGTCGGTCACCGTGACCTGCAAGGAGCCAGCCTGGGCCAGGGTGGCGAAGCCGGCCACGGTGAGGGCGATGAGCGTGCGGAGGTGCGATCGGAGGTACATGGGGTGGTCACTTGACGTTGATGATCTCGCGGTGCATCGGGGCCAGCTGGGCCAGCAGGCGACTCTGCACTCCGAAGGCGATGCCTTGGGCGTCCATGGCCTGCTGCAGCACCTCGACCAGCGCGTTGAAGGCACTGCGGTCGATGTCGAAGCCATCGTGGGCCTTCTTCATGTCCGGGCCGTCGTGCCGGCAAGGGCCGCCGGCGACCTGGCAGAACTGCGTGACGAGCTGGGCCTTCACGTGGGCATGGTCCACGTCCTTGAAGAAGGGCCGCATGCGCTCGTCGGCCAGCAGCCGCTCCATGAAGCCGTCCATCAGGCGCACCAGGCCGGGCTGGGCGCCGAGTTGGCTGTAGAGGGAGTCGTCGGCAGCGGTTGGCGCGGCCTGGGCGCCAAGGGCGCAGGCACTGAGGATCAGGGCGAGCAGGGGGCGGGTGAACATGGGCTGTCCTCGATGAAGTTCAGAAGGCGAACTGGGCCGACAGGTAGGCGCCGGTCTGGCGCTTGGCGATGACGGCCGGCACGATGTGGCCGAGATCCACGTAGGCCAAGGTGAGCGAGACGTGTTTGTTGGGCGCCCAGGCGACGAACAGGTCGGCCCAGTCGTCCTCCTTCAGGCCGGCGCCGAGGATGGAGGGGTCGAGGTTGTCCGGCTTGGCGCGGTACTCCACGCCGACGGCCAGGTCCTTGCGCAGCAGCCAGGCCAGCGAGACCTCGGGCTGCAGGCTGTAGCGGTCATGGGCCGTGCCACCGAAACCGAGCAGGCCGTTCTGGTTGGCCTGGGTGGCCCGCAATGTGCCGTTGACGAGGATGCCCTGGGCCAGGAACAGCTTGGTGGCGCTGACGTAGATGTCCGTGCCGTTGGTCCTGGCGCCCAGCGCGCCCAGCGTGGGCGCCAGGCCGGCGGCGTCGGTGGATTTGAATTCGGCGCCGAGGGCGATCTGCGGCATCCAGCGGTCGCTGTCCACCACGGCGTCGCCGGCCACGCGCCACTTGATGCCGACGATGTCCTGCTTCAGGTGCAGGCCGGGCAGGCCCAACGCGGCGCCGGTGGCGCCGGTGTCGAAGTCTTGCCGGGCGATGGAGAGCTCGAAGCGGTCGGCGATGCCGACGGCCGCGCCGTAGGTGGTCAGCGCGTAGTCCTGAGTGCTCACCCGGGTGGCGTGCGCGGTGCCGCCGAACTGGCCCTCGGTGGCGTAGCTGGCGGTCACGGCCCAGGGGGTGAGGCCGCCGCCGGCCGCGCCGTCGATGGAGCTGACGCCGCCGGTCAGCAGCAGCTTGCCGTTGCCGTGGGTGATGGGCGGCGCCGGTTCCTCGGCCCGGGCGGCGCCACCAGCCAGGGCCAGGGCGGCCAGCAGGGGGAGCAGGGCGGCGGCGGTGGGGTGTCGGTTCATGGGTGGCGGAGTTCGCTGGACATGGGGAGTGCTACGCCGCGGGTGGCCTGCCGGATGCAGGCTCGGCGGTATCCACCCACATATTTCACGAATCAGCGTCAGCCAATGGCTCGAACAGCGGCAGGTTGTAGGTCGGTTCTGGCTCGGCGGCCCGCGGCGGCAATGCGCGCCGGGCTGGTGAAGGCGGCCGCGCGTCGACGGCGGCCTGGCGCATCAATTTGCCGCCGCGCACTCCCAGCAGGCGCAGGCGGCGGCTCAGGTCGACCCGCTTCAGGCACTCGCCCGCAGCGCGGCGGATGGCCTGGGCATCCGAGGTGGGGGCGGGCAGGGTCAGGTCGCGGGTGACGATTCTGAAGTCGTCGAAGCGCAGCTTGATCCCGATGGTCTGGCTGAGGTAGCCCTTGCGCGACAGATCCTGCGCCAGCTCGGTGCACAGCTCGGTGAACAGGGCCGACAGGCGGGCCTTGTCGCGCACCGCGTGCAGGTCGCGTTCGAAGGTGGTCTCGCGGCTCATCGAGACCGGCTCGCTCTCGGTGACCACCGGCCGCTCGTCGCGGCCCCAGGCGGCGTCGTGCAGCCAGGCGCCGTAGCTGCGGCCGAACTGCTCGACCAGCCAGGCGCGCTCGCAACGCGCGATGTCGCCCACCGTGTGGATGCCCAGCCCGGTGAGCTTGGCAGCGGCTTTCGGCCCGATGCCGTTGACCTTGCGTGCCGCCAGTGGCCAGACACGGGTGGGCAGGTCGTCCAGCGTGAGCACGGTGAGGCCGTCGGGCTTGTCCAGCTCGGAGGCGATCTTGGAGAGCAGCTTGTTGGGGGTGACGCCGATCGAGCAGGTGAGCCCGGTGCTGCGCTGCACGTTGTTCTTGATCTCGCGGGCGATGGCCCGCGCGCCGCCGAGCGGATCGTGCCCCACGGCATCCTGCGCGCCGGGCAGGTGGGTGAGGTCGATGTAGATCTCGTCGACGCCACGGTCCTCGATCACCGGCGCCAACTCGGCCACGGCGGCCTTGAAGCGGCGCGAGTAGGCGCGGTACTGCTCGAAATCCACCGGCAGCAGGATGGCCTGCGGCGCCAACACGGCGGCCTTCATCACCCCCATGGCGGAGTGCACCCCCAGTGCGCGGGCCTCGTAGGTGGAGGTGGTGATGACGCCGCGCCCGGCGTAGTCCGCCAGGCGGGCATAGCGTCGGCTACCGTCGGGCAGTGTCTCGGGCTGATGCCGCCGGCCGCCCCCGATGACAACCGGCAGGCCGCGCAGATCGGGATAACGCAGCAACTCGACCGACGCATAGAACGCGTCCATGTCGAGATGGGCGATGAGGCGGCGCGGTGGCACGGAGGGCATGGCAAGCCGATGGGCTGTATGGATTATCAGTGCTGCGACCGCGCCTGACCAGAGGCGCTGAGGCCCCGCAGAGACCACAGGGCGCGGTCGGGTTTGCAAGCAATGATTGAAATGTGCAAGAAGCACATTTAGTATTCGCCTCACGTTGACGAGTTCAACGCGGCGCCCGACACCCGGCACGGTCAACGGCGGATCCTTTGTCTATCAAGCGCTGCTAAGCAGTCGCGCCAGGAGTTCGTCATGTTTGCCTTTCATTCCACGCTGCGCGGCGCCGGGTCCGCGCGGTGGGTTCGCACCCTGCGTTCTGGTCTCGCCCTGGGGGTCGTGTCGGCCGCCCTGATCGCCTGCGGCGGTGGCGGTGGTGCCCCCGTCGACACGCCACCGCCGGTGACGACGTCGTCGTTCACTGCCGGCGCGATCTCCGGCTTCGGCTCCATCATCGTCAATGGCGTCCGCTTCGACGACAGTGGCGCGGAAGTGCTGGACGACGACGGCGGCCGCCACAGCCGAGACGACCTCAAGCTGGGCGCCCAGGTCGAGGTCGAAGCCTCGTCGATCGACCGCAGCGGTGGCCATGGCGTGGCCACGCGCATCCGATTTTGCAGCGAGATCGTCGGGCCGGTGGAGTCGGTCGACCTGGCCGCTCAGCGCCTGACGGTGCTGGGCCAGGCCGTGGAGGTGGGCAGCCGCACGGTCTTCGACGACAGCCTGCCGGGCGGCTTGGCCGGCATCGGCGCCGGCACCGTGCTGGAGGTGCACGCGCAGTTCGACGCGGCCCGCGGCGTGTACGTGGCCACCCGCATCGAGGACGAGAGCCATCCCGCCAGCTACAAGCTGCGCGGCCCGGTGGCCTCGCTGGACACCACCGCCAAGACCTTCCTGCTGGGCGGCGCGGTCATCGACTACGGCAGTGCGGCCGAGGTGACGGCGCAACTGGCCAACGGCGCCCGCGTTCGGGTGCAGTTGCAGACCACACCGGTGAACGGCCAATGGATCGCCACCCAGGTGCGCAGCGGCGAGCGCCACCTTGAGGACCACAGCGAGGCCGAGGTGACCGGCCTGATCACCGCCTGGACCTCGGCCACCCAGTTCAGCGTGGACGGCCTGCCGGTCGATGCCACCAACGCCACCTTCCGCGAAGGCCAGGCCGGTGTCGTGCTGGGTGCCCGTGTCGAGGTGGAAGGGCGGGTGGTCAACGGCGTGCTGGTCGCCAGCAAGGTGCACCTTGAGGATGAGAGCGACGACGACCACAGCGAGGACTACGAGCTGCACGGCACCGTGAGTGCGCTCGACACCTCGGCCAAGACCTTTGCCTTGCGCGGCCTGACCGTGAGCTATGCCGGCAGCGTCACCTGGCGAGACATGTCCGAAGCCAGCCTGGCCGATGGCGTGACGCTGGAGGTCAAGGGCCACCTGTCCGCCGACGGCACGCGGCTCGAAGCCACCCGCATCAGCCAGGAAGACTGAGCAACGGTCGGGGGTATCCCCCGCCGCAGCGAAACGCCCAGAACGGTAAGATTCGCCTGGGCGTTTCGCACATTTGTCGCCCAGGCCCCCGCCGATCGCCATGCCCGACACCGTCGACACCTCCCTGCCACCCGACCAGCAAGCCGTGCTGGACGCGGTCAACGCGCTGCTGGCGCCACTGGCGCGGCTGGCGTTGGCGCGCGGCGTGCAGTTCGGCACTGTGGAGGAGCGGCTGAAGATCGCCTTCGTGCAGGCGGCGCGCGAGGCCTACCCTGGCGGCCTGCCGCACCGGCAGGTCAGCCGGTTCAGCACCGCCACCGGCATCAACCGCCGCGAAGTCACCCGCCTGGTCCACGCCAACCTGGAGCAGGCGCGGCCACGGCGCTCGCTGGCGGGTGAGGTCTATGCCCACTGGCTGACCGACCCGCTGTATCGCGAGGTGTCCGGCGAGCCGCGCATCCTTCCGCGCCAGGGGCCCCGCCCGAGCTTCGACACCCTGGCGCGCGAGGTCACCACCGATGTGCACCCGCGCAGCCTGCTGGCCGAGATGCAGCGCCTGGGCTATGCGGTGGCCGACGAGGAGGCCGACACCGTGGCCCCGGTGCGCGACGCGCTGGTGCCCAAGGGCGATCTGCCACGCGCGCTGCGCATCCTGGGCGCCAATGTCGGCGGCCACTTCCGGGGTGCTGTCGAGAATGTGCTCGGCGACGGTCACCGCCATTTCGAGCAGGCCATCGTCGCCACTGGCTTGTCGGAAGAATCCATCCAGGCCGCGCGCCAGCTGATCGCCGCGCAATGGCGCCTGGCTTTCGACACGCTGGTGCCAGCCCTCGAACGCTTGATCGAATCGGACGACAAGGCGGGCGCCGCTGCGGCACCCTTGCAGCGCCTGCTGATCGGCCTTTACAGCTTTCACCAACCCGACGCCGAGTCACCGGCGCCGGGCGGAGACCCCCCATGAATCGCCCAGAGTTCCATTTGTTCCTTTCGGCCCGCCGTGTCGGCGCCGTCCTGCTGGCCTTCGCCGCGTTGGCCTTGCACGCCTGCGGCGGCGGCGTCGAGGGCCAGGGCACCGGCTCGGTCAGCTACAGCGAGGGCCCGATCGGCGGCTTCGGCTCGGTGATCGTCAACGGTGTTCACTTCGACGACAGCCAGGCACGCATCGTCGACACGGACGGTAATACCCTGCGGTCCGCCGACCTGAAGCTCGGCATGACGGTGCAGATCGACGCCGGCGCCATCGACCCCGCCAGCCTGACGGCCGTGGCGAAGACCATCACTGTCGGCAGCGACCTGACCGGCCCGGTCAGCGCCAACGACCTGGGCACCAGCACGCTCACCGTGCTGGGCCAGCCGGTGCGTGTGACCGCATCCACCGTCTTCGACGACCGGCTGGCCGGCGGCCAGGCCGCGGTGGCGGTGGGCAGCGTGGTCGAGGTGTTCGCGATCTACGACCCGGTCTCGGGTGTCTACGCGGCCCGCCGCATCGAGCCCGAACCGGCTCCGGCCAGCTACCGCATCCGGGGCCAGGTGAGCAGCCTGGACACCACCGCCAAGACGTTCCGCATCGGCAGCCAGGTGTTCACCTACAGCACGGCGCCTGCCGACGGCCAGATCACCCGGTTCCAGCTCGCCACCACGCCCAATGGCAGCGGGCAGTGGGTGGTGAGCGCGCAAAGCCAGGGCACCCGCACGCCGCCCGACGACAGCGACGTGGAAATCGAAAGCGTGATCTCGGCCTACACCTCGAACGCCGACTTCACGGTCAACGGCCTGAAGGTCGATGCGTCGGCGGCGCGCATCGAGCCCGCCGGCGCCGTGCTGGCGGCCGGCCTGCGGGTCGAGGTCGAGGGCACCATGAAGGCCGGTGTGCTGGTGGCCGACAAGGTGGAGGTCAAAGGCAGTGGCGACGATGGCGGTGACGACGACGGCGGCGGCCAGGAGATCGAGATCGCCGGCCGGATCACCGCCATCGACACCAGCGCCAAAACCTTCGTCGTCCGCGAGCAGACGGTCAGCTATGCCGCGGCCGCCTTCGAGGGCGGAACCGAGGCCGATCTGGCGGTCGACACCAAGGTCGAGGTGAAGGGCCAGTTGTCGGACGACGGCACCGTGGTCGTCGCCGACGAGGTCAAGATCGACGACTAGCCGCGGGCTTGGCGCTGTTCAGGCGCTCGAGCCACGACAGCGTGTCGACGTGGGCCATGAAGCGTTCGAGGTAGTCCGGCGACAGCGCATGCATCAGCTTCAGTGACTGGTGCACCAACTGGTGCGAGTTGAGCGGGCCGGCGTTGTCGGGCACCAGGGCCTGCGCTTGGGCAAGCTGGCGGGCGGCGTTCAGCCGCGACCAGGTTTGCCTGACCTGGCCGAGCGCCTTGAGCTCGGGGGGTGCCGATGGCGCGGCGGTGGACCTTGCCGGCGCAGCGTTGAAGCCTGTTGGAGAAGACTGCCGCGCGATATGGCCGAGGAGCTCGGTCAGCGCTGCCGCTCCCGGGCTGTGCCGAGCGTCGTCGCCCGCAGTCGCCTGGGGCTGACTGAGGCGTGCTTCGCAGGCCGCGAGCAGCGAGGCCAGCTTGTCGTCCAGGACGGCCCGCACCGGCCCGTCGTGCGCAGCGGCGCGCCGGGCCAGCGCCTCGATGGTGCGGAAGTGGACGGGGTCGACGCGGGCCGCACCCGCCGCACGCAGCGCGTTGAGGGCCGCGTCAGGGCTCATGGGGGGTGGCGGCGCGGCCACGGGACGGTCTCGGCGTGGGGGCGATCTCCACCCGGCGGTTCCTGGCGCGCCCGTCGGCGTCGGCGTTGGAGGCCACCGGCTGTTCCGAGCCGAAGGCCGCGGCAAAGGTGGCGGACGACGGCACGCCTTCGGCGATCAAGGCCCGTGTCACCGTCAAGGCGCGTTGGGCGGACAGCTCCAGGTTGTCGGCAAACCGGCGGTTGCTGTCCCGCACCTGCCTGTCGTCGGTGAAGCCACTCACCATCAGGACCTCGTCGCGCGCCTGCAGGTAGGTGGCCAGCGGCAGGGCCAGGCTCTGCAGCACCTGCCGGCCCTCGGGTTGCAGATCGGCCGAGTTGACGGCGAACAGCACGCTGCCACTGATGCCGATGCGCCCGTTGTTCAGCGTCACGCGGCCGGCGGCCAGCGGGCCGGCGAGGGCCTTCTCCAGCGCCTCGCGCCGCTGTGCCTCGGCCTGGCGCTGCTTGACCTCGGCCTCGAGCTGGGTCTGCAGCTCGAACTGCACCGCCAGCGCGCACACCAGGATCAGCGCGAATGCACCCAGCAGGCCGGCCATCAGGTCGCCGAACACGGCCCACACGGGCACGGCGGGTTCCACCCCCGCGTCGATCTCGTCCGCGATCATCGACATGGCCTCAGGATTCACTCACCAGCGGCATGCGCCCGCTGCCGGCGAGTTGCTGCAGGTCGTCCACGATCTGTTGCTGCGACAGGATGCTCAGGTCGATCACCTCGCGCGCCTGGGCCACGTAGTAGGCCAGCTGCTCGTCGCTGCGCGTCATCGATTGGCTCAATGCGCCCTCGATGCGGCCCAACTGGGCCAGCAGCTTGTCGTTGGTCTCGCTGAAGCGGTCCACCGCGAAGCCGAAGGCCTCGCCCAGGCTGGCCACCTCCACCGCGCTGCCGGTCAGCTGAGCGCCGACCCGTGTGGCCACCTCGGTGAGCTGGGAGGTCTGCTCGCTCACACTCTCGGTGAAGCGCTTGCCCACGCGGTCCAGCAGGTCAGCCGACCTGCCCACCAGCGTATCGATGGCGGCGCGCTGCTCGGTGCTGGCGTGGTTCACCGCGTCCAGCAGGCCGCCCAGCGTGTGCAGCAGGCGGTTGCGCTCGTCGAGCATGGCGTTGTCGCGCACCATGCTGTCGGAGAGTTTCTGCCGCAGCTCGGCCACCACCTCGGCCGCGGCGCGCGGCGCCTCGGCGGCGGCCTGCACCAGGCGGCCGATTTCGGCGATGGTGCGCTGGGCGTGGGCCTCAGCCTCCGCCGACATGCCGCGCGCCGTGGCCGCCAGCGTCTCGCAAATCTGCTTTTGCTGGCCCAGCGTGGCGGCGCCGGCCTGTTGCCACTCGCGTTGCAGCGTGGCCGCCATGCCCTGCAGCGCATGTTGGAAGGCGGCCAGCCGCTGCTCGTCTTGCGCGGCCAGCTCGGCGCGCAGCTCGGCGGCCATCGCCCTGCTGGTCTGCCGGTGCTCGGCCAGCGCGCTGTGCCAGTGGCCCGCCGTGCTGGCGGTGCCGGCCTCGAAGCGATCGGCCAGCCCGTCCGCCTGCTGTTGCATGGCGGTCGCCAGGTGGCCGTGCAGCGCGGCCGCCTCGCGGGCCAGGCCGGCCAGCGTGGCCTCGACAGCGGGCTGCAGCGTGGCGCCGGCCACGCGAGCGCTTTCCACCAGGCTGGCCTGGAGGTGCTGGCCCACGGAGGCGGCCAGCGCGGTGCTGCGCGCGTCCGCCTGCTCGTGGAAGGCGGCTTGACTGGCCAGCAACTGTTCGTTCATCGCCTGGCCCTGCTGCTGCAGCGCGGCCATCATGGCCTGCAGGCCGTTCACCAGCTCGGGCATGGCCTGCACCTGCTGCTGCAGCAGCGCCTTGTACGCGGCCTCGCGCTGGTGGGCCACCGAGAAGCCGCGCAGATGGGTGGCCGTGGCCGCGTCCAGCGTCTGCGCGGCCCGCAGCCGCTCGCGTCGGCACAAGGCCGACATCAGCCCCAGCGCGGCCGACGCGGCCACGCCTGCCACCGAGGTGCCAAAGGCCAGCCCCAGGCCCTTGACCGGGGCCGACAGCGAGGCGCGCACCGCCTGCAGGTCCGTCGCGCTGTCCAGCGCCAGGCCGGTGCCATTGAGCGTGACCACCATGCCCAGGAAGGTGCCCAGCATGCCCAGCAGCACCAGCAGGCCGGCCAGGAACGGGCTGAGCGCCGGGCTGGGCAGGCCCACGCGCTCGCCCTCGATGCGCAGGCGCACCGCGTGGTGCAGGCTGGGGTGCAACTGGCCCAGCCAGTGGCCCAGGCTGGCTGGCGGCTCAGACAGGCCAGCCAGGGCCTGTGCCAGGCTGCCGGTGGCCTGGTGGTAGCGGTGCAGCTCCAGCGCGCCCATCAGGTAGAACGCGGCCACCAGCACCGTGACGCCCAGCGCCAAGGCATGGGTGCCCAGATAGCCGGCACCCACCCAGCCCACAACGGCCAGGCCGACGGCGAACGCGGCGTGATGGAGAAGTCTGGTCATGGGTGGTGGGCGCGGCGGGATGAGGTGAGGTTGTGGAGGGGCCCTTGGTGCACGACGGGGCGGGGAGGCTCGCGCAGCGCTGCCAGCAGGCCCTCCGCCGGCTGCAGGCGAATCTCCAGCTCGGCCAGCAGCACGCTGTGCATGTCCTGCCGAAAGCGGTGCATCCAGCCGGGGGCCGGGCCTTCCGGCGCATGCTGGAGTCGCAGTTGCTCGAAGCGCCTTTCCAGCAGCACCGGCACGGTGGAGAGCAGCGCGCGCTCGCGCGGGCCCAGCACCTGGTCCATCACCGCGTCCACCGCCGCCAGCCGCGCCATGGCGGGCGAGCGGCCGGCCAGCCGCGCCCGCAACCGGTTGCGCAAGGGGCCGATGGCGTGCTCCATGGCCTGCTGCTGTGCGTGGTAGTGGCGGCGGTGAGGCGAGAAGTCACCGTCGGCTGGGTCGGCTGCGGCGTTGTTCATGGTGGCTGCCGCCCCGGCGTCGGCCAGAGCCTTCACCAGGCCGGCGCGCACGCGCGCCGGATCGGCAGCGTCCTTGTCTGCCGCGCCGGGCGCCGACGCAGCCATCGGCGCCGGGGGTGTGCCGCTGCTCAGTGCAGCCGAGAGCGAAATGGCATCCGCCCAGCCGAGCCACTGGCTCAGCCGTTCGGCAAAGGCTTGTCGGGATTCAGGGGCGTCGACCTCGGTCAGACGCGTGAGCAAGCGAATGAGCGCCGAGCCGGTGATGGCATCACCGCCGCGCTGTGAGCCTCGCAACATGTGGGCAGCTGAGGTTCAGGTCGGAAAACCGAGCAGTCTACTACTTGCGACGATTCTGGCCGGCTGCGCGGGGCGGCTCAGCGTGATGCGCCCCACGGCGGTTGCATCGTCGCCACGGCACTCTCGTTGAAGGCCATCCCGAGCGTCAAGACAAGCGCCGATGTGGTCATTGAAATCACCAAAACAGCGAGTTTTGGTTAATATAATGACCATATGAGCGAGCCTACTCTCTCGACCGTTCTTGATCGCCAGCTGCTGCTGCAATTGGGCGACCGGCTTAAGCGCTTGCGGGAAGCACGGGGGCTGGGCACGGTCGAGATGGCCCGACGCGTCGGCATGACCCGCAACACCCTTCGCGCCGTCGAGGCCGGTGATCCGGCGCCGTCCATCGGGACTTACCTGCGCGTGATGTCCGCTCTTGGCATCAGCGGCGAGCTCGCGCTGCTGGCCGGTGACGCCCTGCAGTTGCCGCCTGGGCAATCCGCCGCTGCGAGGTCGCGGCGCGGTGCGCCGGTCGTGCAGGTGCACGTATCCGCCGAGGAAGACCGGCACCGCTTACAAGACCTGCAGAGCTTGGCTCTTCACGAAGAGGCGGTACGCCTGGTCAAGACACAACCGAACTTGCTTCAGCAGGCCAAGGAAACGACCGAGCGCTGGCTGGCGACCGGCGACACGCGCTCCGCTGTTCTGTGGCGCGAGTGGTTGGCCATTCTGGATGCCGGCGCATGGCGCAAGGTCCTGGGCCGCACGCGGCACGCCCAGCATTTGCGGCAAGCATCGCCGCTGGTCACCACGCTTCCCGAGCCGGTGCGCGATCACATCCTCAGCCAAGTCCAGAGTCTTAAGCACGGACTCGTGCTCAGCAGCACACCCGGAGAGCCGCCCAGCGGCCCGGCCGGTCGAAAGGCACCATGACGCGCGAAGAACTCGAGCACATCATCCGAGCCAGCGCGGACATCACGGACCAGTACGAGTTCGTCATCGTCGGGAGCCAATCGATGCTGGGCCAGGTACCTCGCCCCGAACCGGAGTTCACGGTGTCGATGGAGGCCGACATCTATCCGCTTCAGGAGCCCGGCTTGGCCGATCGGATCGATGGTGCCATCGGCGAAGGCTCGCGTTTCCACGAAACCTACGGCTACTACGCGCAGGGTGTGGGCCCGGAAACCGCTGTCCTGCCCGAGGGCTGGCTGGATCGGGTGCACCGGATCCAGAACGGCAACACGAACGGGCGGGTGGGCTACTGTCTGGACTTGGTCGACCTCTTTCTCTCGAAGGCCGCCGCTGGCCGCGACAAGGATCGCGAGTTCTGCATGGCCCTGATCAAGCACCGCCACGTCGTGCCCGACCGAGCGTTGGAGCTGGTACCCCGCATGCCCATGGAGAACAAGGCCCGGCGAACGCTGCGCGCCACGATACGCCGCTGGGCGAAGGCCGTGCGCGAAGCGGGCGAGTAGCCAGGTCGGGTGCAGGCATCCTTGCGGTGCCCCGCGTCGTTCAGCCCAACCGCGCCCGATGCCGCTCGATCTGCGCGCGCGCCTGGTTCGGCGCGGTGCCGCCGATCACGTTGCGGGCGTTGAGCGAGCCGGTGAGGCTCAGGCACTCGAACACGTCGTCGCCGATGGCAGCGTGGAAGCCCTGCAGCGTGGCGAGTGGCAGATCGGCCAGGTCGCGCTGCTGGCGCAGGCCTTCTTTCACCGCATGGGCGACCACCTCATGGGCGTCGCGGAAGGGCACGCCCTTTTTCACCAGGTAGTCGGCCAGGTCGGTGGCAGTGGCGTAGCCGCGCAGGGCGGCCCGCTGCATGGCCTCGGCCTTCACTTGCAGGCCGCCCGAGCGTGCGCCCGTGGCCGCATCCACCTCGCCGCCGATCATCTCGGCCATGATGCGCAGCGTGTCCTTGACCGTGTCCACGGTGTCGAACAGCGGCTCCTTGTCTTCCTGGTTGTCCTTGTTGTAGGTGAGCGGCTGGCCCTTCATCAGCATGATGAGTGCCATCAGGTGGCCGACCACCCGGCCGCTCTTGCCGCGCGCCAGCTCGGCGACATCCGGGTTGCGCTTCTGCGGCATGATCGACGAGCCGGTGCAGTAGCGGTCCGACAGGTCGATGAAGCCGAAGTTCTGGCTCATCCACAGCACGATCTCTTCGGCCAGGCGCGAGACGTGGATCATCACCAGGGCGGCGAAGGCGCTGAACTCGATGGCGAAATCGCGGTCGCTCACCGCGTCCAGGCTGTTCTGGCACACGCTGTCGAAGCCCAGCGCTGCCGCCACGCTCTCGCGGTCCAGCGGGTAGCTGGTGCCGGCCAGCGCGGCGGCGCCGAGCGGCAGGCGGTTGACCCGCTTGCGCAGGTCGGCCAGGCGCTCGGCATCGCGGGCGAACATCTCCACATAGGCCAGCAGGTGGTGGGCAAAGCTCACCGGCTGGGCCACCTGCATGTGGGTGAAGCCGGGCATCACCGTCTCGGTGTGGTGGGCTGCCACCGACACCAGCGCACGCTGCATGTCGGCCAGGCCGAGCGCGATCTGGTCGATCTCGCCGCGCAGCCACAGCCGCACGTCGGTGGCCACCTGGTCGTTGCGCGAGCGGCCGGTGTGCAGGCGCTTGCCGGCGTCGCCCACCAGTTGCGTCAGGCGGGCCTCGATGTTGAGGTGAACGTCTTCCAGCTCGGGCTTCCAGACGAACTCGCCGTTTTCGATCTCGGCACGCACCTGGGCCATGCCGCGCTCGATGTCGGCCAGGTCCTGCGCGCCGATGATGCCCTGGCGCGCCAGCATGGCAGCATGGGCGAGGCTGCCCTCGATATCGGCTTGCCACAGGCGCTTGTCGAAGAAGACGCTGGCTGTGTAGCGCTTGACCAGTTCGCTCATCGGCTCGGAGAACAGCGCCGACCAGGCCTGGGACTTCTTGTCTAACTGACTCATTGGAACCCCTTGTCCGATGGGTACATCGGCCGATCCCCCGAGGGGATGCCGGCCGGCTTGGGAGCGGCCCGGCGCTCGGCCGGCTGCGCGCGATGGAAGTCGGTGGTGAGCATGGAAGTTTTGTCAGGGAAACCACGCATTCTAGAAGCGGGCACTGTCAACGGCGCCACCCTGCGGCCAGAATGGCGCCCGTGAGAGCCCCCCGCGACACCGGCAGCAGCACCTTGTTCGACGACCTGCGCGAGGCCGTCACCGCGCCCGACCCGCAGCGCCCCGAGCCGCTGCCGCTGTGCCGCAGCGGCACCTTGCTGCGGGCCATGCTGCTGGTCGTCGGTGTGCTGGGCGTCGGCTTGTTGTTCCCCGCCCGCAGCGCCGCGGGCTGGCTCGGCGAGCTGTCCGCCGCGGCCACCGTGGCCGTGCCGGCCACCTTGCTGTGGGTGCTGCTGGCCTGCGCAGGGCGACACCTGATCGCCCGTGCGGCGCCACCCCTGCAGATGGGGGTGGCCGGCGTGCTGGGCGCTGCTGCCTCGATGGCCCTGTGGTGGCCGCTGTCGGCCGTGGGCATGGCGCCGGCGCCAGGCAGCACGCTGCTGGCACCGGCGTTGACCGGCGCCATGCTGGCGGCCCTGGTCTTCCAGACCGAGCGCTGGCGCGAACGGGCCCGCCTGCCCGCCGCCGCCGCCGCCCGCCTGGCCGACCTGCAAACCCGCATCCGGCCGCATTTCCTGTTCAACACCCTGAACACGGCGATCACCCTGGTGCAGCTCGATCCCAAGCGCGCCGAGGAGGTGCTGGAGGATCTGTCCGACCTGTTCCGCGCGGCGCTCGGCGCCCTGGACCAGGCCACCACGCTGGGGGCCGAGATCGAGCTCTCGCGCCGCTACCTGGCGATCGAGCAGCTTCGGTTCGGCCGTCGGCTCGATGTCGAGTGGGATCTCGACCCCACGGCCACCGCTGCCAAGCTGCCTCCGCTGGCCCTGCAGCCCCTGATCGAGAACGCGGTGCGGCACGGCGTGGAGCCGGCCGACAAGGGCGGCACCATCGAGATCCGCACCCGGCGCCGGCGCGACCGGGTGCTGATCTCGGTCACCAACACGGTGGCCGGCGTTCCGTCCAGGCCCGGCCACGGCATCGGCATCGCCAGCGTCCGGGAACGGTTGAGGCTGATGCACGACCTGGACGCGGATTTCCGTAGCGGCTTGACGGAAGACGGACGTTTCCGGGTCAGCATCGGGGTGCCCGCATGACAAGGTTGCGCATCCTGATCGTCGACGACGAGCCCCTGGCGCGGCTGAGGCTGCGTGGCCTGCTGGCCGATTGCGTGCAGCCCGCCGTCGCCGTTGTCGACGAAGCGGGCAGTGCGGCCGAGGCCTTGCATGCGCTCGCGCGCCAACTGGTGGACGCTGTGCTGCTGGACATCCACATGCCCGGCATGGACGGCATGGCCCTGGCCCGCAAGCTGCGCGAGCTGGCGAACCCGCCGGCGGTGGTGCTGGTGACGGCGCATGCCGAGCACGCGCTGCAGGCCTTCGAGGTCGACGCGGTGGATTACCTCACCAAGCCGGTCCGCCGGGCCCGCCTGCAGGAGGCCCTGGCCCGGGTGGCGCTGCGGCGCGGCATCGTCACGGGTGCCCCGGCACCGGCAGCCACCACCGAACAACCGACGCTCGTGGTCAGCGACCGTGGCCGGGTGTTGCGCATCCCGGTGGCCGACGTGGTGTACCTGCGTGCCGAGATGAAGTACGTGACGCTGTGCACCACGAAACACCGTTATGTTCTCGACGATGCGTTGACCGACCTGGAGCAGCGCCTCGGTGAGGCGGTGGTGCGCATCCACCGCAGTGTGGTGGTCGCCAAGGCGGCTGTCCGCGCCTTGGAGCGCCGCGTGCTGCCCGGCCATGAGGCCGAGGAGGGCGGCGAGAGCTGGGCCGTGCTGCTGGAGCCGGGCGGCGAGTGGCTGCCGGTCTCGCGCCGGCAGTTGCCGCAGGTGCGGGAGGTGTTGACGCGTGCCGGTTGATGGGCGCGCCAGGCGCCTGTGGTGGGCGGCCGCTGCGGCGGCACTGGTGCTGGCCGGGTTGATTCTCTGGCCGGGCCGCCGGGCGCCGGATGGGCCCACCTTGGCCGGTGCCGCACCGGCCTCCGCCGCCGCAGCGTCCACGGCGGCGAGCGCCCCATCTGCACAAGCGGCACCGCCGATGGCGGCGCGCATCGCGGGCCCGGACCGGCGTGCCAAAGCGCTCCCCGCTGGTTGCCCCAAGGAAATTCGAGAACTGGCAGGACAGCCGGCGGAGTCGGTCGACCGCCTGATGCGCCGCTTGAGGCCCGAGGCCCTGGCGCATGCCGGTGCGGCCTTTCGGCAGGCGGCGGGGCCGTTCGAGCAGGCCATGGGCACGCTGCTGACTGCGCGCGCCAAGAGCGAGTTCGGCGCGCTTTCGGCCGAGGACTACCTCGGCCTGGTCGTGGCCTCGTTGTCGACCTCGGATTGGCGGGTCGTGGCGCTGACACTGCACCTGTGCGCGGCTGCCACCCCAGCCCAGGGGCCGGCTTGCGCCTCATTGAACCCGGGCCGATGGGCGGAGCTGGACCCCGAGAACGCCTTGGCCTGGACCCTGGTGGCGGCCCGTGCGCGTGCTGCCCAGGACGACACGGCCGCCGAAGCCGCCATGGGCCGGGCCGCGCAGGCACGGACATCCCGGACGCTGTGGGGCGAGGTCATGCGGGTGGCCCAGAGCCCGGCCCTGAACGGCCTGCCGGCTGCCGAATGGCAGGTCCTGGTGATGGCGCTCATCGGCACGGCAGGTCAAGCCCAACTCAGCAGCGTGGAGGGTGCGGCGTCAGCCTGCTCGACGGACGCCATCGGTGCGGGTGCGCGCCAGGCAGAGTGTGGCTCCATCGCCAAGCTCCTGATCGAACAGGCCGAGTCCTTGCTGGACCTGCGGATCGGTATCGGCATCGCGCGCCGAGCGGGCTGGGACGCGGAGCGGCTGGACGCCCTGGAGGCGGACTACACCGCGCTGTCCGAGGCGCTCGTGCAGGACTTCGACCTGAGCTTCGACCACTACGCCCGCCGGGACGAGGCCCAGGCCTGCCAGCAATACATGAAGCTGGACGCCGTGATGGCCCGCGTCGCCCGCGGGGACGAAGTGGTGCAGGCGCGGCGCGCGCTGGAGCGTCTTCGCGCAGCGTCGTCCAGCGCGCGCTGAAACGCCTCAGCCGGTGTTGCGCAGGCCCGCCGCGATGCCGTTGATCGACAGGTGGATGCCGCGTTGCAGGCGCTCGTTGGCCGGGTCGCCCTCGCGCCGCTTGCGGTAGCGCCGCATCAGCTCGACCTGCAGGTGGTTCAGCGGGTCGAGGTAGGGGAAGCGGTGCTCGATCGAGCGCGCCAGCGCGGGGTTGGACTGCAGGCGCTCGGCCTCGCCGGTGATCTGTGCCAGCGCGCCATGCGCCAGATCCCACTCGGCGCGGATGGCGGCGAAGATGCGCTTGCCCAGGCGCTTGTCCTCCACCAGCTCCACGTAGCGCGAGGCGATGCGCAGGTCGCTCTTGGCCAGCACCATGTCCAGGTTGGACAACAGGGTGCGGAAGAACGGCCACTGCTTGTGCATGCGCTGCAGCAACTCCAGCCGAGACTGGCGGTTCTCGCCCTCACCCAGGTAGGCCTCGACCGCGGAGCCGAAGCCGCACCAGCCGGGCAGGGCCACCCGGCACTGGCCCCACGAGAAGCCCCAGGGGATGGCGCGCAGATCCTCGATGGCCCGCGTGGACTTGCGAGAGGCCGGGCGCGAGCCGATGTTCAGCTCGGCGATCTCGCGGATCGGCGTGGCGGAGAAGAAGTAGTCGGTGAAGCCGGCGGTGTCGTAGACCAGGTGCCTGTAGGCCGCCATGCTGGCCTGGCTTAACGCCTCGGCGGCCTCCAGGAAGGCCTTGGGCGCGGCCTTGGTCGGGTGCAGCAGGCTGGCCTCCAGCGTGGCGGCGACCAGGGTCTCCAGGTTGCGCCGGCCGATCTCGGGGTGGGCGTACTTGGAAGCGATCACCTCGCCCTGTTCGGTCAGCCGGATCTGGCCTTTCACCGTGCCCGGGGGCTGCGCCAGGATGGCCTGGTAGCTCGGGCCACCGCCCCGGCCGACGGTGCCGCCGCGGCCATGGAACAGGCGCAGGCGGATGCCGTGATCGGCCACGAGTTGGTCGAACATCTCGACCAGCGTGATCTCGGCGCGGTAGAGCTCCCAATTGCTGGTGAAGAAGCCGCCGTCCTTGTTGCTGTCCGAGTAGCCCAGCATCACGTCCTGCTCGCCGCCGCCGCGCGCCACCAGGGCCGCGATGCCGGGCAGCGCGTAGAAGTCGCGCATGATGCCGCCCGCATGGCGCAGGTCGGCGATGGTCTCGAAAAGCGGGCTGACGATCAGCGCGGCCTTGGCGCCGTCGCCCAGCGTGCCTTGCAGCAGGCCGGTTTCCTTCTGCAGCAGCAGCACCTCCAGCAGGTCGCTCACCGTTTCGGTGTGCGAGATGATGTAGTGGCGGATCGCGTCGCGGCCATAGCGCAGCAGGCTGTCGGCGGCGGCCTCGAAGATCGCCAGCTCGCCTTGCGCCAGCGCGGAATAGTCGGCGCCACGCACGCGCAGCGAGCGGGCGTCGTCCAGCAGGCGCAACAGCACGGCCTGGCGCTCGGCCTCGGGCAGGGCGGCGTAGTCGGGCTCGATGCGGGCCACGCGCAGCAACTCGGCCACCACCAGCTCGTGCTGGTCCGAGCTTTGCCGCAGGTCCACCGTGGCGAGGTGGAAGCCGAACACCTGCACGGCCCGCTGCAGCGGCGCCAGGCGGGGCGCCACCAGCGCCTGCGCATGGTGAGAGTGCAGCGAGCGCTCGATCACCGCCAGGTCGGCCGCGAACTCGTCGGCGCTGGCGTAGGGATCCTGCGGCGCCACCGCATGGCGCAGCGCCTCGGTGCCGGTCAGCTCGTGCAGCGTGGCGGCCAGGCGGGCATAGACGCCGATCAGCGCGCGGCGGTAGGGCTCGTCCTCGCGGTGCGGGTTGCGGTCCGGCGAGCGTTCGGCCAGGGCCTGCATCTCGGGCGTGACCGGGGCCAGCATCTGCGACATCGACAACTCGGCGCCCAGCGTGTGCACCTCGGTCAGGTAGTGGCGCAGCGCAGTCTCGGCCTGGCGCGACAGGGCCAGGTGCAGTGTTTCGGCAGTGACGTTGGGGTTGCCGTCGCGGTCGCCGCCGATCCAGTGGCCCATGCGGAAGAAGGAGGGCACCGGGTGGCCGGGCAGGGCCTCCTCGATCTCGCGGTACATGCGCGGGATCTGCCGCAGGAAGGTGGCGTGGTAGTACGACAGCGCGTTCTCGATCTCGTCGGAAACGCGCAGCTTGGCGGTGCGCAGCATGCGTGTCTGCCAGAGCTGGGTCACGCGGGCGCGGATCAGCTGCTCGTTCTCGTGGCGGTCGCGTTCGGTGCGCAATTCCTCGCGCTGGCCGATCAGCGCGGCCACGCTGCGCTCGGCATCAAGGATGCTGGTGCGTTGCACCTCGGTGGGGTGGGCGGTGAGCACCGGTGCGATGTAGGCGCGCCCCAGCAAGGCGGCAATGTCGGCGGCGCGGTGGTCGGCGCGGGCCAGGCGCTCGAAGCAGTGCGCCAGCGAGCCCTCCTGCAGGTGGCCCTCGGCCTCGTGGTGCATGCGCCGGCGCACGTGCTGGCGGTCTTCGGCGATGTTGGCCAGGTGCGAGAAATAGCTGAAGGCGCGTATCACGCTGACGGTCTGCTCGGCCGACAGGTTCTTCAGCAGCCTGTCGAGCACCCGGCCGGCACTGGCGTCCTTCTTCAGGCGGTAGGCCACCGAGAGCTGGCGCACCCGCTCGATCAGCTCGAAGGCGGCCCGGCCTTCCTGCTCACGGATCACATCACCGAGGATCCGGCCGAGTAACCGGATATCCTCCATTAGAGGCTTGTTCTTCTCGGCAGCCTCATCCCGTGTGGACTTTTCAGCTGGAGCGGCCTTGGCCTTCGACGAAACCCGTTGGGCGCTGGCGGGGGAACGGCTGGCACGCGACATGTTGGCTCCAAGTGGTAACGAAGTTACACGTCGTATATCCTAGCAGGCTTCGTTCCCGGGTGTTCGTCGGCACGCTGATAATTCGTCACCATGCTGAACACGGAAACGTCGAACATCCCCAACCCGGTGGTCATCGCCACCCGGGAGAGCCGCCTGGCCCTGTGGCAGGCCGAGCACGTCCGCGACCGCCTGGCCGGCGAGCTCGGGCTGGCCGCCGAGTTGCTGGGCATGACGACACGGGGTGACCAGATCCTCGACCGCAGCCTGTCCAAGGTCGGCGGCAAGGGCCTGTTCGTCAAGGAACTGGAGGTGGCGCTGGAGGCTGGCCACGCGCACCTGGCGGTTCACTCGCTGAAGGATGTGCCGATGGATCTGCCGCCCGGCTACGTGCTGGTGGCCGTGCCCGAGCGCGAGGACCCGCGCGATGCCTTCGTCTCCAACCACCACGTGGACCTGGCCGCGCTGCCCGAGGGGGCGTGCGTCGGCACCTCCAGCCTGCGCCGCGTGGCACAGATCATGGCCCTGCGGCCCGACCTGCGCCTCGAGCCGCTGCGTGGCAACCTGGACACCCGGCTGCGCAAGCTCGACGAAGGCGGTTACGACGCCATCGTGCTGGCGGCCGCCGGGCTGAAGCGCCTGGGCCTGAGCCACCGCATCCGCGCCTGGTTCGACACCGAACGCATGATCCCTGCCGCCGGGCAGGGGGCGCTGGGCCTGGAGGTGCGCGCCGACGCCCATGCCCTGCGCGAGGTGCTGTCGCGCCTCATTCATCAGCCGACCTGGCTGGCCACGCATGCCGAGCGCGCCGTTTCCCGGGCATTGGGCGGGAGTTGCTCGGTCCCGCTGGCGGCCCATGCCACCTGGCCGGCGCCCGGCCTGCTGAGCATCAGCGTGGCGCTCGGCAACGCCGAAGACCCGTCCCAGCCCTTGCTGAAGGCCCGGCTCGAAGGCTCGGTGACCGACACCGCCGCCGCCGAGGCCTTGGGGCACCAGGCCGCCGGCCGCCTGCGCGAACTCGGTGCCGCGCGCTACCTGCCCGGAGCGGGGTGACGTCGAGACGCGCCCTGGTCACGCGCCCGCTGGCGCAGGCGCTGGATTGGTGCGAGCGCCTGCGCACGCTCGGGCTGGAGGCCCAGGCCCTGCCCCTGATCGACATCGCGTCGGCACCCGACGCCACCGCGCTCGCCGCCTGGTTCGGCACCCTCGCCGGCGGGCCGCCGCGCCCGGCCGCGCTGGTGATGTTCGTCAGCCCGAACGCCGCACAGTCCCTGGTCGACGCATTGCCGCCGGGTTGGCAATGGCCTGCCGGCCTGCTGGCCGCGGCCACCGGGCCGGGCACCGTGGCGGTCCTGCGCGCAGCCGGCGTGCCGGTCGATCTGGTCGAGGCGCCGCCGCCGAATTCGCCACAGTTCGATTCCGAGACCCTGTGGCTGCGCCTCGCTCCGCGCCGCGACTGGGCCGGCCAGCGCGTGGCGATCGTGCGTGGCGACGGCGGCCGTGACTGGCTCGCCGAGCGGCTGCGCGAGCAGGGTGCCCTGGTGGAGTTCGTGCAGTCTTATGCCCGCCGGGCGCCGCAGTGGGATGAGGCCCAGCGCCAGATCTTGGCCCAGGCCCTGGCGGCGCCGCACGAGGTCTGCTGGTTGTTGAGCAGTTCGGAAGCCGTGGAGCACCTGGCCACGCTGGCACCGGGGGCGGATTGGTCGGCGTCGCTGGCCCTGGCCTCGCACCCGCGCATCGCGGAAGCGGCACGTCGGCTGGGTTTCGGCCAGGTGACCGGGATCCGCCCGACGCCGCAGGCCGTGGCCGACGCGCTGAGGCGTCACGAGGCCAGCTGACGGGCGTCTGTTGGTGAGACAAGCACCGCAGGACTGTGGTGCCGATGCCGCGCCCACCCGCGTGGCGACAGGCCCGTCGATACAATCCCGATCGACCGTGAGCCTGCCTGAAAACCCCTTGTCCACCCCGGTGCCCGAGCCCGCCAGCGCGGCCCAGGCCCCCATGGCCGGGGCGGCGGCGGTGGCCATGCCCGGGTGGGTGGCGCGCGGGCACTGGCTGGCCGTGGGGGCGGCCCTGCTGGTGGCGATCTGCGTCGCCAGCCTGGCCCTGGTGTGGACCACCCACCAGCGCCTGCGCGTTCTGGAGCAAGAGCTGGTGCGCCGCCAGCAGACCAGCCAGGATCAGTCCACCGAGGCCCGCCTGCTGGCCCGCCAGGCTCACGATGCTGCCGCCGACGCCTCCGCCAAGCTGGCCCTGATCGAAGGCCGGGTGGCCGAGTCCGCGCTGCAGCGCACCCAGGTGGAGGAGCTGATCCAGTCGCTCTCGCGTTCGCGCGACGAGAACGTGCTGGCCGATGTGGAGGCGGCCCTGCGCGTGGCCCAGCAACAGTCCGCCATCACCGGCAGCCCCGAGCCGCTGGTGGCGGTGCTGCGCCAGGCTGACGAGCGCCTGGCGCGCTACAACCAGCCGCGCCTCGAGCGCGTTCGCCGCGCGGTCGCCAAGGATCTGGACCGTGTGCGCGCCGTGTCGGTGGCCGACGTGCCCAGCCTGTCCATCAAGCTCGACGAGGCAGTGCGCCTGGTCGACGACCTGCCCATGCTCGCCGTACCCGACCGCCGCATGGCCGCCAAGGAAGCCGCAGCGGCGCCGGCACGTGCCGCTTCCGCGGCAGCGTCTTCCGCGGCGGACTGGCTGGGCCGGGCACAGAGCATCTGGCAACGGGTTTCCGCCGACATCTGGGCCGAAGCGCGCAGCCTGGTGCGTGTCACCCGCATCGACCGGCCGGAGGCCATGCTGCTCGCCCCCGAGCAGGCCTATTTCCTGCGCGAGAACCTGAAGCTGCGCCTGTTGAACGCGCGTCTGGCCCTGTTGTCGCGCCAGTTCGATCAGGCTCAGAGCGATCTGGCCGTGGCGCAGTCGGCGCTGGAGCGCTACTTCGACCGCAGCTCGCGCCGTGTCACCGCCACCGCCGAGTTGCTGCGCCAGGTGGCCAGCCAGGCGCGCCAGGTCGGCCTGCCGCGCCCGGACGAGACCCTGGCTGCGCTGGCTGCCGCCGCTGCTGGCCGCTGACGCCGGCCCCGAGGCACCGCATGCGCACCGTCATCTGGCTGGTCCTGCTGTTCACCGTGGCGGTGGTGGCCGCCACCATGCTGGGCCAGAACGACGCCCTGGTGGCCATCTTCTACGGCAGCTGGCGGCTGGACCTGTCGCTGAACCTGTTCCTGCTGGCCTTGTTGGCGACGATCTTCGTCATGTTCGCCGGCCTGCAGGCCACCAACGCGTTGCTGAGCCTGCCGACGCGGGCGCGTGAGTGGCGCGAGCAGAAGCGCGAGCGCGCGGCGGCCCAGGCTTTGCGCGAGGCGCTGTCCGAGTTGTTTGCCGCCCGCTACGCCCGCGCGCAGCGCGCCGCCCAGCGCGCGCTCGATCTCCAATCGATGAGCCGCACGCTGAAGGCGGATCTGCAGTTCACCGTGCTGGCCGAGATGATCGCCGCCTCCGGGCTGCATCGCCTGCAGGACCGCCGGGCGCGCGACGAGCGCGTGGCCTCGGCCCTGGCGCTGGTGCGTGGCCGCCTCGGTGCCGGCAGCGCTTTCGACGGCCTGCAGCTGCTGAGCGCCGAATGGGCCCTGGAGGACCGCGACGCCGAGCGCGCACTGGGCCTGCTTGCCGAGTTGCCGCCGGGTGTCGCGCGGCGCACCCAGGCCCTGCGGCTCAAGATGCAGGCCGCGCGATTGCAGCGCCGACCGCTCGATGCCCTGCAGACCGCACGCCTGCTGGCCAAGCACCAGGGCTTCTCGGCGCCGGCCGCGCAGTCGCTGCTGCGCTCACTGGCCATCGAGGCGGTCGAGCAATCCTACGATCTGGATCAGCTGCGCCGCGTCTGGGCTGGCCTGGATGCCGACGACCGCCGCGATGCCTTCGTGGTCGCCCGCGCCGCAAGGCGTGCCCAGGCCCTGGGCCATGCCGAGCAGGGCCGCACCTGGCTGCAACCGGGGTGGGATGCGATCGCCAGCGCATCGGCAGACGACCGGCAGCAACTGGCGCTGGCGCTCGTGGACTGCGCCCCCGGCCTCGGCAGCGACTGGCTGCCGCGCATCGAGGGCGCGCTGGCCAAGCACGGCCACGAACCCGCCCTGGTGGCCGCCGCCGGCATGGCCTTCGCGGATCGGCAACTCTGGGGCAAGGCGCGCCGCCCGCTGGAGCAGACGGCCTCCTCGAATGCCCTGCCCACGCCGGTGCGCCGCCGCGCCCTGCGCTGCCTGGCCGCCATCGCCCGTGAAGAGGGTCACGACGAACAGGCGTTGGCCTACGACCAACGTGCTGCCGCCATCGATTAAAAGCATGCTATAGTGCAAGGCTCAGCGGCTGTAGCTCAGTTGGATAGAGTACTTGGCTACGAACCAAGGGGTCGTGGGTTCGAATCCTGCCAGCCGCACCAAAATAACTAGAACAGAGTCAATGGGTTAGGTGTTTATAGCACCTAGCCCGTTTTCTTTTGTCCGTTCGATTTGTTCGAAAACTGCGGTTCGGTGCCTGTTCGGTGCCTACAACCTGCGGTGCCTCGTAGTCGCCCCATGAGCAGTGCTGTGTCCATTGCCGGCATGTCGTGCTTGGCACTCGTTCTTTTCGCCTCGTGAATACGCTGCTGGCGTCCCAGCCGCCAAGCGGTTAGGGTGCCGAGCAGCCAGCGAACGGATCACGCCCATGCCCATCCCCGATTTTCAGACGCTCATGCTGCCTGTCTTGCGGGAGTCCGCACGGGGCGAGGTGAAGATCTCCGACGTGGTCACAACGCTTGGCCAGAAGCTTGGGCTTCCAGAGGCGGAGTTGTCCGAACTTCTGCCTTCGGGCAAGCAGACCACCTTTGCGAATCGGGTGAACTGGGCAAAGAGCTACCTTGGGAAGGCGGGCCTCGTCACGCTGACCAAGCGCGGCCACTTTGTGGCCAGCGAGAGGGGCCAAAGCGTCCTCGCCAAACCGCCGGCTGCCATCAGCATCAAGTTCCTTGAGTCATTCCCGGAGTTCAAGGCCTTCAGGGAAGCCAGCGGGCAAACCGTGTCCACCCCTCAGGCCGAGGCGACCAACCTAAAGTCGCTTGCACCCGACGAGTTAATCCGCTCCGCCAGTGGTGAACTGCAGCAGTCGCTGAGCGCCGAGATCCTTGCCAAGATCCTGGCGGCCCCGCCTGACTTCTTCGAGCGGCTTGTTGTCCAACTGCTCATTGCAATGGGCTATGGGGGCTCAGCGATCGAAGCCGGCAAGGCGTTGGGCAAGAGCGGTGATGGAGGCGTCGATGGGGTCATTGACCAAGACGCCCTAGGGCTTGATCGGATCTACGTCCAGGCCAAGCGCTATACCGAGTCCAAGGTGTCGTCCGGTGAGATCCGAGACTTCTTCGGTTCGCTGGATCGGTTCAAGGCGAACAAGGGGCTGTTCGTGACGACCTCGACCTTTTCTGCTTCAGCCAAGGAGACGGCCGAGCTTCTCAGCAAGCGGATTGTGCTGATCGATGGGCCTCAGTTGACTCGGCTCATGATTCGATTCGACATCGGGTGCAGGGTGGAAGAGACCATCTACATCAAGAAGCTGGACGAAGACTTCTTTGAGTAGGACGCTCTGAGGCCAATGCAGCCTGGTACGTAGTCGTAGCTCACTCTACAGATCCTCATCGGAGGTGCCTGGTGGCGATACAACGCTTGCGCTCGACGGTCTATGTCGTGGGTGCCGGATTTTCGAAGGGCTGTGGCTATCCGCTAACGAAAGAGCTGTTGCCGAACGTCTGGTCCCGCCTAGGGAAGGGCGACAAGAACGCGCTTGGCAAGATCGTAAGATTTCATCACCCTCAATTCGATCCGGAGCGGCCAGGCTCGTTCCCTGGAATTGAAGAACTGCTCACTGAGATTGCGGTCAACTTAGACCTATTCGAGAGCAGTAGGTGGCGCCAAGGAGCCCTTGGCAAAGATGCCTTGGTGGGGGCCCACCAGGCGCTGCTTGGGGAGATAGCTGTCTGGTTTCATGAGCTGTTCGATAAAGCTAGCGCGGCCCCTTGGCTCAAATCGTTCGTAGAGCGACTGCGCAATGAAGATGCGGGAATTGTGAGCTTCAACTGGGACCTGTTGCTTGACGAGGCCCTGTTTGGTTCGAACGTCAATGGCGCAAGCTATGGATTGCAGAGAGATCTCCCAAAGCGCGGCCCCCTGATCCTCAAGCCGCATGGATCCCTTAACTGGTATCTGGCGGATGACATTCAAGCTGTAGCTGCGTCAAGGCGGCGCAGTCTATTCGAGGCAGATGATCCACAGGAGGATGTCGAGGCTTTCGTCCTGCCCAGGACGATCAGATCCAAGGCAGAGCGGACGTACACACCGCTCCTGGTAGCCCCGACCTACTTGAAGGACTTTCGAAGACCGATCTTCCGACGCCTATGGCGCCACAGCACCGATCTCCTCAGCACCCCGGAGCGCATCATCTTCCTGGGCTATTCCCTACCAAAGGATGATCTTCAAGCACGCTTCATTCTTCGGTGCGGATTCCACAACCAGCTCAAAGGGATCCTTAAGGGTCGTCGAAGTTCTGGAGCATCGTTGCGTGGGGATCCGACTGGAAATGCAGAGGTCGTTGTCGTTGACCCGGACAAAGAGGCCGCAAAGCGGATCAGAGGCGTAGTGAACTTGGACATCAAGTTGAAGCACTTCAAAGGAACCGTCGAAGAGTGGCTGGAAAGCGAACAATAGGGAGCGGCAAGCGAGCCGCGTAGAGGCCAAGACGATTGGCAATTTTCTGTCGGAGACATCGTCACCGACCATGCAACAGCAATCGTTGACCTCGTCGCCAACGCTTGGGTGCGTACGCCATTTGATGGAGGTAGCCAGATGAACAGCGGGGTGTCCGTGAACTGGATCGCAGCCTACAACAGGCTGTTCCTGATCATGGACCGGAGCGGTCAGCCAACGTATTGTATGCGTCCGGGCATCTCACCTTGACGCCTGGCCCCTGGCCGGTGTCGTTCG
>JADMKA010000136.1 GCA_018780145.1 Vitreoscilla sp.
CCGCAGGACACGGTGCTGTTCAACGACACGGTCGAATACAACATCGCCTACGGCCGCGCTGGCGCCACCCGCGCCGAGGTGGAGGCCGCGGCCCGGGCCGCCCATATCCATGACTTCATCGTGGCCCAACCGCAGGGCTACGACACCGTGGTCGGCGAACGTGGGCTGAAGCTCTCGGGCGGCGAGAAGCAGCGGGTGGCCATCGCCCGCACGCTGCTGAAGGACCCGCCCATCCTGATCTTCGACGAGGCCACCTCGGCGCTCGATTCCGCCAACGAACGCGCCATCCAGGCGGAGCTGAAGAGCGCGTCGCGCGGCAAGACCACGCTGGTCATTGCCCACCGCCTGTCCACCGTGGTGGACGCGCACGAGATCCTGGTGATGGAGGCGGGCCGCATCGTCGAGCGTGGCGCCCACGCGGCCCTGCTCGCCGAGGGCGGCCGTTATGCCCGGATGTGGCAGCTTCAGCATTCGGCCAAGGAGACCACCGCCGATGGACACCAAGTGGCTTGAGGATTTCATCAGCCTGGCCGAGACGCGCAGCTTTTCGCGCTCGGCGCAGTTGAGGCACGTGACCCAGCCGGCATTCTCGCGCCGCATCCAGGCGCTCGAAGCCTGGGCTGGCATCGACCTGGTCGACCGCTCCTCCTACCCGACCCGTCTCACCCCCGCCGGCGAGACCTTCCATGCCCAGGCGCTGGAGATCCTCGGCAACCTGCAGGCCACCCGCAACATGATGCGCGGCCACCAGGTCGGTGGGCAGGACATGGTGGAGTTCGCGGTGCCGCACACGCTGGCCTTCACCTTCTTCCCGCACTGGCTGATGGACTTGCGCAAGCGCCTGCCCGGGCTGAAAAGCCGGCTGATCGCCCTCAACGTGCACGACGCGGTGATGCGCATGACCGAGGGCGGCTGCGACCTGCTGATCGCCTACCACCACCCGACCCAGCCGCTGCAGATCAGCCCGGACCGCTACGAGATGCTCAGCCTCGGCCATGAGACCCTGGCCCCGTATGCCAAGGCCGGCAGCGACGGCCTGCCGATGTTTCGCCTCCCCGGCCGGCCAGGTGCACCCGCACCGTTTCTCGGCTACGCCTCGGGCGCCTACATGGCCCGGTTGGTGGAACAGATCATCAAGCATGCGGCCTCGCCGCCGGTGCTGGATCCGGTCTACGAGACCGACATGGCCGAGGGCCTGAAGGCCATGGCGCTGGAGGGGCACGGGCTGGCCTTCCTGCCGGCCAGTTCGGTGCGCAAGGAGTTGCGTGCCAAGCGCCTGGTGGCGGCCGGCACCAGTGACTACGAGCTGACCATGGAGGTGCGCATCTACCGCGAACGCCCCGAGTTCGCGCGGCATGTCAAGGCGTCCGCGCAGGAGGTCTGGGGCGTCCTGCAGTCCCGCCGCTGACCTGTTGCTCCCCGGCGCCGGTGCATCGGAGCCAGGCCGTGAGCCCATGCCATCATGGTGTTAACCCGCAGTGGGCATGCGAAATCCGCATAACGGAGCAGACAATCGGCATTGGCAGCCTGAGTGGCCGGCCGCTACAGTCCGCGCCCAACGCATCGGCCGGCGCGCTTCCTGCTAGCGATCCTGGGGATCCGCCTCGGCGCTACGGGCTTGCACGTAGGCCGTGCACCTGCAAATGACGTTACACCTGCACCCTGTTGTTCCCTTCGAAGGAGTTCGCATGAAGACATCCCTGCTGGTTCTGGCCTCGTTCGCCGCCCTGGGCGCCGCCCAGGCCCAGACCACCGACACGCTGAAGAAGATCAAGGACACCGGCGCGGTGACCATGGGCGTTCGCGAGTCCTCCGGCGCGCTGTCCTACACCCTGGGCGACGGCAAGTACGTGGGCTTCCACGTCGAGCTGTGCACCCGCGTCCTGGCTGACGTGCAGAAGTCGCTGGGCCTGGCCAAGCTGGACATCAAGTACCAGCCGGTGACCTCGCAGAACCGCATCCCGCTGGTGCAGAACGGCACCGTGGACATCGAGTGCGGCTCCACCACCAACAACGCCACCCGCCAGAAGGACGTGGCCTTTGCCGTCACCACCTATGTCGAGGAGGTGCGCATCGCGGTCAAGGCCAACTCGGGCATCACCTCGATCGGCCAGCTCAACGGCAGGAAGGTCGCCACCACCACCGGCACCACCTCCGTGCAGACGCTGCGCAAGAACGAGCGTGCCACCGGCGTGAACTTCGAGGAGGTGTTCGGCAAGGACCACGCCGACAGCTTCCTGCTGGTCGAATCCGGCCGGGCCGATGCCTTCGTGATGGACGGCCAGATCCTCGCGGGCCTGATCTCCAAATCCAAGGCGCCGGCCGACTACAAGATCGTCGGCGAGGTGCTGTCGGTCGAGCCGATCGCCATCATGATCCGCAAGGACGACCCGGCCTTCAAGAAGGCCGTGGACGGCACCCTCGAGGGCATGATGAAGTCGGGCGAGATGGCCAAGGTCTACGACAAGTGGTTCATGCAGCCGATCCCGCCGGCCAACACCAAGGTGGGCCTGCCGGTGTCCGACGCCACCAAGGCGGCCTGGGCGGCACCGAACGACAAGCCGATGGAAGACTACGCGAAGAAGTGAGCAAGCTAAGCGCAAACACCGTGGCCCCGGGCCCGGTGTTTGCATAGGCTGACGGCGCGGCCGCCGAGGGTTGCCGCGCCTTTTCTTTGCGCGACCGGAGATTTGCCTTGGCAAACTGGGATTGGCAGGTGTTCTGCAAGAACACCATCGATGGCGAGGTGATCCCGCGCTGCTTTGGCAGCGGCGGCGACATCACCTACCTGGACTGGATGCTCTCGGCCTGGGGCTGGACGCTCTCCGTGGCCCTGCTGGCGCTGGTGGTGGCCCTGCTGGTGGGCTCGCTGATGGGGATCTTCCGCACCACACCGAGCAAGCCGCTGGTGTGGCTGGGCAATGGCTGGACGGAGCTGTTCCGCAACATCCCGCTGCTGGTGCAGATCTTCCTTTGGTACCACGTGATCCCGTCGCTGATCCCCCCGCTGAAGGACGTGCCCAGCTTCGTGCTGGTGGTGCTGGGCCTGGGCTTCTTCACCTCGGCGCGCATCGCCGAGCAGGTCAAGGCCGGCATCCAGAGCCTGCCCAAGGGCCAGCGCTATGCCGGCCTCGCCGTGGGCCTGACCTTGCCGCAGACCTACCGCTACGTGCTGCTGCCGATGGCCTTTCGCATCGTCATCCCGCCGCTGACCAGCGAGAGCATGAACATCGTCAAGAACTCTTCGGTGGCCTTCGCGGTGTCGATCGCCGAGCTGACCCAGTTCGCCATGCAGGCGCAGGAGGAGACGTCGCGCGGCATCGAGATCTACCTCGCGGTGACCTTCCTCTACTTCATCTCGGCCTTCACCATCAACCGCATCGCCAAGGTGATCGAGACGCGGATGCAGGTCCCTGGGCTGATCGGGGGTGGCAAGTGAATTTGGACTTTGCCTTCCTCAACTGGGGCGTCGTCTCCAGCTTCGTCGCCAAGGGCTTCTTCTTCTCGATCCAGCTCACGCTGGTCGCGATGGTCGGCGGCATCGTCATCGGCACGCTGCTGGCCCTGATGCGGCTGTCCGGAAAGCCCTGGCTGGTGACGCCCGCGGCGCTGTACGTCAACACCTTGCGTTCGATCCCGCTGGTGATGGTGATCCTGTGGTTCTTCCTGCTGATCCCGCTGATGGTCGGCCGCCCGATGGGGGCCGAGCTGTCGGCCATGATCACCTTCACGGTGTTCGAGGCGGCCTACTACTCCGAGATCATGCGGGCCGGCATCCAGAGCGTGCCGCGCGGCCAGGTGCATGCCGGCTACGCGGTGGGCATGACCTACAGCCAGACCATGCAGCTGATCGTGCTGCCGCAGGCCTTCCGCAACATGCTGCCGGTGCTGCTGACGCAGACCATCATCCTGTTCCAGGACACCTCGCTGGTCTACGCGATCGGCGCCTACGACCTGCTCAAGGGCTTCGAGGTGGCGGGCAAGAACTTCAACCGCCCGGTCGAGACCTACCTGGTCGCCGCCGTCG
>JADMKA010000154.1 GCA_018780145.1 Vitreoscilla sp.
GGCCAGGTCCTTCAGCTCGTCGCGGGTCATCGGGCCGGTGGTGTCCTGCGAACCCACGGTGGTCATCTTCGGTTCGCAGTAGGTGCCCGGGCGGACGCCCTGGCCCTCCGGCAGGCCGACGGCACGGCCGACCATCTTCTGCGCCAGCGTGAAACCGGCCTTCGTGGCGGCCGGCGCCTGCGGCAGGCGGAACACGGTGGAAGCGGGCAGGCCGAGGAACTCGCGCGCCTTGCTGGTGAGGCTGCGGCCGATGATCAGGTTGATGCGGCCGCCGGCGCGCACCTCGTCGAACAGCACGTCGCTCTTCAACTGGAACTCGACAACGGTGGCGCCGTTCTTCGTAATCTTGCCGTCGTAGGGCAGCACCTCGACCACATCACCCATCTCCAGCCTGGAGACGTCGACCTCGATCGGCAGCGCACCGGAGTCTTCCTGGGTGTTGAAGAAGATCGGGGCGATCTTGCCGCCCAGCGTGACGCCGCCGAAGCGCTTGTTCGGCACGAAGGGGATGTCCTGCCCGGTGGCCCAGATCACGCTGTTGGTGGCGCTCTTGCGGCTCGAGCCGGTGCCGACCACGTCACCCACGTAGGCCACCAGGTGGCCCTTCTTCTTCAGGTCCTCGATGAACTGCATCGGGCCGCGCTTGCCGTCTTCCTCGGGCTTGAAGGCCGCACCTTCGCGGGTGTTCTTCAGCATCGCCAGATAGTGCAGCGGGATGTCCGGGCGGCTCCAGGCATCAGGGGCGGGGGACAGGTCGTCGGTGTTGGTCTCGCCGGGCACCTTGAACACCGTGACCGTGATGCTCCTGGGCACCTCGGGGCGGGTGGTGAACCACTCGGCATCGGCCCAGCTCCGCATGACTTCGCCGGCCTTGGCGTTGCCGGCCTTGGCCTTCTCGGCGACGTCGTTGAAGAAGTCGAACATCAGCAGGGTCTTCTTCAGGCCCTCGGCCGCCACCGAGGCGACGTCGGCGTCGTCCAGCAGCTCGATCAGCGGGTGGACGTTGTAGCCGCCGACCATCGTGCCGAGCAGTTCGGTGGCCTTGGCCTTCGAGAGCAGGGCGACGGCGATGTCGCCGTGCGCGACCGCAGCCAGGAAGCTGGCTTTGACCTTAGCGGCGTCGTCAACGCCTGGCGGCACGCGGTGCGTGAGCAGGTCCAGCAGGAAGGCGTCCTCGCCGGCCGGCGGGTTCTTGATCAGCTCGATGACCTCGGCGGTCTGCTTGGCGTCGAGCGGCAGCGGCGGGATGCCGAGGGCGGCGCGTTCGGCGGCATGTTGGCGATAGGCTTGCAGCATGGCGGGGCTCCTGGGTGGCGGGGCTAGGGTAACTACGATATTTTATATCTTATATAAGACTTGCCAAGCCCCTGGGGCACGGCGGACGCGATTGTCCCGCAGCGGGGCGGGCGATCCAAGCAAGAAAAAAGCCCGGCCAAGGCCGGGCTTGTCGGGCAGGTGCGCTCGTCAATTCGGGACCGGCGCGGCCACGGCGGGGGCGGGTTGCCCGGGAGAGTTGCCCATCAGGGCCTGGGCGGGCTGATTTTCGGCGGCCTTCTTGGCCAGCATCTGCTTCTCGTGCACGCACTCGTCCACCAACCGGCGGCCAGCCTTCACGTCCATGAGCATGGATTTGTAGGCGATCTGCAGCAGCAGGGTCTGGCCCTTCACGTCTTCCAGGCGCAGGGCCCCGGTGGACGAGAGCACGGGCTTCATGGTGTAGCGCTCCTTGCCGAAGGCCACGTCGATGTAGCCGTCGTACTTCGGGTTCATGGTGATCTGGACCGACTGGTTCAGCTCACACTGGTAGTCGCCGAAGTGGGTCATCGAGGCGGCGGCATTCTGTTCACCCTCGGCGGGTGGCAACGGCACTTCCACCGGCGGCTTGGGCGCGGGCTTGGCGGCGGGGCGCTTGGCGGCCGGTTTGGCGGCTGGTTTGGCGCTTGCTTGCGCCGGCGCTTGTGCCTGGGCGCCGAGCGCGAAGCAGGTGAGCCAGGCCAGGGACAGCGACAGGACCAGGGGGCGTTTCAGGAAGTTGTGCATCGGGCGAGGCTCCAAGGGGCGGTACGACAGGGCAAATTGTCCTCCCGCCGCCCTGGGCAGGGGTGACCGAACGTTTCCACAGGCCTTTCGAGGCCGTCAACTGCCAACAAGGTCACAGGTCGAAGAAGGCCAGCCGGACCTCGGCGGGCAGCTGCGGCCCGTTGGTGACGGAGGTCCGGTGGGCGCGCTGCAGCACCTGCCAGAAGTAGCGGAAGCTGGCCCGGTCGTGCAACTGCTCGCGCCCGTGGTGCGAGTGGCGGATCGGTGCCCAGTGGGCCGCATGAGCGGCGGTGATGATCTCGATGGCCTGGTCGACCTCGGCCGCGCTGGGCGCGAAGGCGTCGACGATGGGCAGGATCTGGTCCGGGTGGATGCTCCACATGCGGGTGTAGCCCAGCTGGCGCGAGGCCCGTTCAGCGGCCGCCTGCACGGCCGACAGGTCCTTGAACTCGGTGACGACGCAGTGCGAGGGCACCTTGGCGTGGCCGTGGCAGGCGGCGGAGATTTCCAGCTTGGCGCGCAGCACCAGCGGATGCTCGAACTGCCCCTGCGCGCCCATGGCCGACTGCGGGATGGCGCCTCGGTGGGCCGAGACGAAATCCATCAGGCCGAAGGACAGCGACTCGATGCGCGGGTGGGCCGCCAGCGCGTGCACCTCGCGCAGCGCGCCATGGGTCTCCACCAGGGCGTGCAGCGGGATGGTCCGCTGCAGCCCGATGCCGGCGCTGATCCGGTCCACCGCTGCCACCGCCGTTCCGATGTCGGCCACGCCGTTCGGCTTGGGGATCATCAGGTAGGCCAGCCGGGCGCCGGCGCGCGGCAGCAGGGCCTCCAGCATGGGCGCGAAAGCCGGATGGCCCACCGGCACCACCCGCGCGCCCACCCGGCCGTGGGCGTTCAGCGACGAATCCACCAACTCGGCCATCAGGTGGGCATGCTCCACTTCGCCGCCCACCGGCGCACCGTCCTCGCCGTCCAGCGTGACGTCGAACACCGGCCCCAGCTCGGCCTGCAGTTGCAGGCTCTTCCTCATGCGCGCCTCGACACCGCAGTAGTGGTCGCAGACCGGCAGGTCGGGCGGTGCTTCGCCGTCGTCGAGCAGCGCGAGGTTCGGGTGAAGGGGGGCGTCGGTTGTCATGGGGAGGGCCCAAATGAAGAAGGGCCGGGGCCGCCTCTGCGAACCCCGGCCCCGGCAGCTTAACGCGCAGGACTCAGAGCAGGTGCTTGACGCCGTCCTGCTCGGCCATCAGCTCGGCCAGGGTCTTGTTGATGCACTCTTGCGAGAACGCGTCGATCGGCAGGCCCTCGACGATCTTGTATTCGCCGCCTTCGCAGGTGACCGGGTAGCCGAACATGACTTCCTTGGGGATGCCGTATTCGCCGTTCGACGGGATGCCCATCGTGACCCACTTGCCGTTGGTGCCCAGGGCCCAGTCGCGCATGTGGTCGATGGCGGCGTTGGCGGCCGAGGCGGCCGACGACAGGCCGCGTGCCTCGATGATCGCCGCGCCGCGCTTGCCGACGGTGGGCAGGAAGGTGTCCTTGTTCCAGACCTGGTCGTTGATCATGTCCTTCACCGAGGCGCCGTCGATGGTGGCGAAGCGGTAGTCGGCGTACATGGTGGGCGAGTGGTTGCCCCACACGGCCAGCTTCTCGATCGAGGCGACGGCCTTGCCGGTCTTGGCGGCGATCTGGCTGGCGGCGCGGTTGTGGTCCAGCCGCAGCATGGCGGTGAAGTTCTTTGCCGGCAGGTCCGGCGCCGACTTCATCGCGATGTAGGCGTTGGTGTTGGCCGGGTTGCCGACCACCAGCACCTTGACGTTGCGCGAGGCGACCGCGTTCAGGGCCTTGCCCTGGGCGGTGAAGATCTGGCCGTTGATCGACAGCAGTTCGGCGCGCTCCATGCCGGCCTTGCGGGGCATCGAGCCGACCAGCAGGGCGTAGTCGGCGTCCTTGAAGGCGGTCATCGGGTCGC